>CAXNJF010000001.1:0-24457 GCA_964202585.1 Trichlorobacter sp.
AACCATGTCAGAATTTTCAGGTGTAACCGTTGTTCGTGAGGCCAACATCTATTTTAACGGGGCAGTTGCAAGCCATACGGTACTTTTTCCAGACGGTAGCAAGAAGACTCTGGGGGTTATGCAACCGGGAGAATACACCTTTAACACCGACGCTGCCGAACTGATGGAGATACTGACAGGCGAGCTTGATCTGCAACGTGCAGGTGAAAGCGGCTGGCGACGTATTGGGGGTGGCCAGTCATTTGAGGTGGCGGCTCATTCTTCGTTTACCATGAAGGTTCAGACCGTCTCTGATTACTGCTGCTCGTTTTTGCCCTGAGCGTCCTGCTGAAAAAAAGCTGGAAATTGCAATCTTCTTTTGATATATTCAATTATATGAATACTTGCAAAGGAGCATTGTCATGAAGATTACAGATGCGGCAAAAACTGCTTTGGAGCCGATTTTGGCCCAGAACCCCGGCAAGTTGCTGCGGGTGGTGTTTGAAGGATTTGGTTGAGGCGGTCCCCGTCTGGGGCTGGCTCTGGATGAGCCGGGTGAGAATGACAACAGAATGAATCTGAACGGCATTGAACTGCTTGCAGAAAAGTCCCTGAACTCGTTTATGGAGGATCAGGTAATCGATTTTGTAAACTCTGGTATGAGGGAAGGTTTTGTTATTTCTCCTGAGTATGGTTCTGCCTGCTCCTGAAAACAGTTTGCAAAATGTGTAGCTTACAGCGGGGAGGCCGATCAGGTCTCCCCGCTGTTTTTGTTCATGACTATGATTTTATGTCTATTCTTGGGAACAACGCCTCTGCCTTGCCAATTACAGTACCAGAAGCAAGCTGTCCCCAGGTCAGGTGTTCTTCAACAGGTTCCTGCTGCCATCCCAGGCCGGCAAGTGCTTTTTGTGCGGTTTCCGGCATAAAGGGGGTGATCAGTGAATGGGCCATCCGCTGGGATTCAAGCAGGCAGTACATTACCGTTGCGAGCCGGTCGCGCTGGGCCGGGTCTTTTGCCAGAGTCCAGGGCGCTGTTTCATCAATATACTTGTTGCCGGCTGAAATAACATCCCAGATAGCCTGCAGCGCCTTGCTGAAGGCCAGTTCATCCATATTGCTGTCAACCGTAGTTACCATGGTTTCTGCCTTGGATTTCAAAGACTGATCCAGATCTGAAAGCGAGCCAGGTTCCGGCACAATTCCGTCAAAGTATTTCACCAGCATTGCAGTTGAGCGGGAGAGCAGATTGCCCAGATCATTTGCCAGATCAGAGTTGATCCGGTTAATCAGTGAGGTGTGAGAAAAATCACCATCCAGGCCGAACGGCACTTCACGCATCAGGAAGTAGCGCACCACATCCACACCGTATTTATCGATCAGCATGTTCGGTTCAACTACGTTTTGCAGTGATTTTGACATCTTCTGGCCTTCAACCGTCCACCAGCCATGGGCAAAGACTTTTTTAGGCAGGGGCAGACCGGCGGCCATCAGGAACGTAGGCCAGTAGACGGTATGGAACCGTGTAATATCTTTACCGATCAGGTGTGCATCAGCAGGCCAGTAGCGACCATAATTGCCGTCAGCAGCCGGATAACCCAAGGCACTGATATAATTGGTCAGGGCATCAAACCAGACATAAATCACATGGCGCTCATTGCCTGGCACCGGGATCCCCCATGAAAATGAGGTTCTGGATACGGAAAGATCGCGCAGTCCTTCCTTTACAAAAGAAACGATCTCGTTTTTTCTGGTTTTGGGCTGGATAAAGTCAGGATGTGCTTCAATATACTCCAGCAACTTTTCTCCATATGCGCTCATCTTGAAGAAGTAAGACTCCTCCTTCAATTTTTCAACCTGGCGATTGCAATCCGGGCATTTGCCATCAGTAACCTGGGTCTCGGTCCAGAAAGTTTCGCATGGGGTGCAGTACCAATCCTCATATTCACCAAGGTAGATATCACCTTGCTCCATTAACTGCCTGAAGATCTGCGATACCCCTTGTTTGTGACGTTCCTGGGTAGTGCGGATGAAATCGTTGTTTGAGATCCCCAACTTTTCCCAAAGCGCCTGAAACCGCTTTACTACGCGGTCTGCCAACTCAAGCGGAGTCTCACCATTGGTTTGGGCTGCCTTTTCAACTTTCTGGCCGTGCTCGTCGCTGCCGGTTAAAAAGAAGACATCAAACCCCTTCATCCGCTTGTAGCGGGCCAGAACATCGGCTGCCACAGTGGTGTAGGCATGACCGATATGGGGCACATCATTAACGTAGTAAATCGGTGTGGTGACGTAAAAAGTTGGTTTCATTGCTGATTACTCCTGGTTTGGGCTGTCTGTTTTTTGATCGGCGGCTTTACGATGGCCATGTCGGCGGCTTCGTTTTTTCCGTTTCGTTTTTTCTTCAGGCTTGGAAGGAGCTCCCTGTTCTGCAGCTGATTCAGGAGGTTCCGGCTGCCGGGGAGGAGCGGTTTCTGCTACAGGCTGGACTACAGGCGGGGCTGGTGCAGCAGGTTGCGCCGGAGGACGCTGGCGTTTTTGCTGGTGTTGTTGCTCCCGTGGACGCCGGGGCGCCTGCTGGGGTGTTTCCTGTTCTTTGCCAGGTTCTTGTTGACGAATCGGGGGACTGTTCTCATCAACCAGTTCTTTGACCTGCACACTTACCAGTTTTCCATCCTCAAGCCGCAGCACCAGTTCACCGGTCAGCAGGTTCATTTTTTCAACCGTGCCATTACACTGTGCCGTGAAAACCCGTTTCCCGCACTTGGGAAAGTTTTTGCGCAGGTCGCAGTAGGTCTCATATTCATAATCCAGGCAACAGAGCAGTCTGCCGCATTGACCTGATATTTTTGAGGGATTGAGCGCCAGATTCTGTTCTTTGGCCATTTTAACTGAAACCGGCTGAAAATCCCGCAAGAACGAGGCACAACAAAGCTCCCGTCCACAGATGCCCAGGCCGCCGACCATCTTCGCTTCATCCCGTACACCGATCTGACGCATTTCGATCCGGGTATGAAAGGTATGAGCCAGGTCCTTAACCAGTTCACGGAAGTCTACTCTTCCGTCAGCAGTAAAATAGAAAATAGCCTTGCTGCCGTCAAAAAGGTGTTCCACCCGTACCAGCTTCATATCCATGCCCCGCTCTTTTATCCGGCGCAGGCAGAAATCGTAGGCTTCTTTTTCCCTTCGGTTGTGGTGAGCCAACGTTTTTTCATCTTCTGGTCCCAGCAAACGTTGCACGTGTGCCAAGGGATGGCTGAGCAGGGATTCATCCTTTTCTTGTATGCCGGTGACGACGGTGCCGAGGCTGATGCCCCGCTCTGTTTCAACCAGCACCCTGTCACCAGGTTTCAGGTCAAGCGCTCCGGCGTTAAAGTCATACATCTTGCCAGCCGGGTTAAACTGTATGGAAACCACACGTATCACGGATCAGACTCCTTTTCTTAAACGGTCATATCCCAGTAAAAAGCGTTCAAGCGCCAGCTTGGGATTAGCATTGCCCTGGACCGCCCGCCTGGTTTCAAGGGCATATTCCAGGGCTTCCATGGCACCTTGCGGGGTAAAGCGGGCAGCTTCAGCTATCAGCCCGGACTGCAAAAAACGATTGGCGATCCCAACCTGTCCGGCAGAGCGGATCAGCAGCAGGTCACGTAACAGCGAAAGCAGCAGATTAAAAGTCTCCAGGGCTTCATCCCGCCCTCCTGACAAACCATCGGCACGGTCAAAAATGGTTGCTATCTGGCGGGACGATGCCTGTGCAAGAATGGCCAGCAGCTCCTGTCGGCGCGCACTTTCAGATTCCTCTTCCAGCGCAGTTGCCCGAGCCATGTTCCCTTCAGCCAGCGGGGCAAGTTCTGTTGCCTTGACAGCGTCCATCCCCTGCTCTGTCAGCAGCTGCGTCACCGTGGCGTCATCAAGCGGACTGAAACGGAGATGCTGGCAACGGGAACGGATGGTGGAAAGCAGCAAATCTGCCTGGTTTGTCAGCAATATGATGATCGCATGTCCCGGCGGTTCTTCAAGGGTTTTCAGAAGTGCATTGGCTGATTTTTCATTCATCCGTTCGGCAGGTTCAATCAGGCAGGCCTTGCGATGTGCCTCAAACGGGCGCAGGGAAAGTACCTGCTGCAGCTCGCGAACCTGTTCGATACTGATATCCCGTTTGTCCGGTAGTGGCATAAGCAGTTGCAGGTCAGGATGGTTGCCGGAGCCCAGTTTGCGGCAGGAAGGGCAGATGCCACAGGCATCACCATTTACCGGTTGCTTGCAAAAAAGAGCCTGAATCAGAGCCAGGGCGGTCGTGCGCCGTCCGCACCCGTTCGGACCTTCAAACAGATAGGCATGGGCTACCCGGTTTGCGGCAATAGAGCGTTTCAGGGCATCAATTACCCGGTCTTGGCCTTTTACTTCCGCAAGTTTCATCAGGAACGGGCTCCAAGCCGGGGAATGATGGCTGCTGTAATGTTTTTGGAAACCTGTTCAGGCGTACCGGTGGCATCTATGATAACAAAGCGTGCAGGCTCTTCGGCTGCAAGCTGCAGGTAGCCATCACGGACCCGTTGGTGGAACGCCAGTGACTCAAGCTCAAAACGTTCTTCCCGAGGCCCGCTGGTGGTTTCTATCCTTTGTCTGGCACGTCCCAATCCGGTTTCAACCGGACAGTCAAGCAGCAGGGTCAACTGCGGGGTAAGCCCATTACAGGCCAGGTCATTCAATGTTTCCATGTATTGGCGGTCAATGCCACGGCCAAAGGCCTGATAGGCACGGGTGGCGTCACTGAACCGGTCACAGAGAACAATAGCGCCATCAGCCAAGGCAGGGCGGATCACCTCTGCCAGATGTTGTGCACGGGCTGCAGCATAAAGCATCAGCTCTGCCATCGGCGTCATGGCACTATTGGCAGCATCTAGCAAAATGCTGCGGACCTGGTTTGCTATCGGACAACCGCCAGGTTCACGGGTCAGCAGTACCCGCTGCCCGGCCTGTTGCAGGCTTGTTGCCAGCAGCGCAATCTGTGTGCTTTTGCCACAGCCTTCTATACCTTCAAAGGTAATAAACATACCGTCTCCATAAAAGTAGCGTATTATATGCATCTACTATCTGCTTGGCAACGCAAAACAACCTTTAAAGCTGCTTGCAGCCAAAGGGAGCATCCCGTATACTCCTTGCCATGCCACTACTTGCGAACCGGATTTTGGGACATACCTTTCATGACCTGTCTCTGCTGCGTCAAGCTTTGACCCATCCTTCATATCTGAACGAAGTTCGTGACACTGCTGGTGAAGATTATCAGCGCCTTGAATTTCTGGGTGATGCCGTGCTAGGTTTACTGTTGGCAGACCTGCTTTTTCAGCGTTTTCCCGGTGTTGCAGAGGGTGATCTTTCGCGTATGCGTTCTTCTCTGGTTGACCAGCCCCGTCTGGCAGAGCTTGCTGTTGCTGCAGAAATTGCGCCGTTGATTCTGATGGGAAAAGGAGCAGAACAGGAAGGAGGGCGTAGCGCCCCTTCAATTCTGTCTGATGTCTTTGAGGCGCTGATTGGAGCCATCTACCGTGACGCTGGATTTTCTGCTGTTCAGTCAGTGGTTGAAAGCACCTATGCTCCGCTTTTGTCAGAGCTTGCAGCGAATCAATCGGTCTTTAATGATGCCAAGAGCGAGCTGCAGGAACGGCTTGCAGCCCAAAAGCGTCCGAATCCGGTCTACGCTGTTGTCAGTGCAGAAGGGCCTGACCATGACCGGCATTTCAGGGTTGCTGTTATGATTGATAGTTGTGTTGTTGCAGAAGGGGAGGGGCGTAGCAAGAAGGCTGCCCAACAGGCCGCAGCGCAGGCCGCTCTGCTGCAGTTGCAGCCATAAATGTCAGATACCATACGCCCCCTGATCATCCCCTTTTTTGTCCCCCATGCCGGCTGTCCCCATACCTGCATTTTTTGTAACCAGAGGGTGCTAAGTGGTGTCAGGCAGGCCTTGCCTGACCCTGAACAGATCAGGCGTACCGTGGAGGAATGGCTGCAACGTTCCCCTGGCCGTCCTGCTGAAGTGGCTTTTTTTGGTGGAAGTTTTAGTCTGTTACCACGTGACGTGCAACGTACCCTGCTGGGTGCTGTCAGAACATTTCTGGAGCAGGGCAGCATCAGTGGTATCCGGATTTCTACCCGTCCCGATGCCCTTGATCACGATATCCTGATCTTCTTGCAGGAGCAGGGAGTACGGACCATAGAAGTGGGGGTGCAGTCACTGGATGATCAGGTATTGCAGCGCTGCGGTCGCGGTCATACGGCCCGGGATGCTGTTGAGGCGATTGCACGGGTTGCTGCGGCCGGATTATCTGTGGGGGCGCAGTTGTTGCCCGGACTGCCTGGTGATTCCCGGGAGCTGTCGCTGCAATCAGTACATGGCGTCATTGCAGCCGGTGCCCGGTTCCTGCGGTTTTATCCTGCGGTTGTGCTTGCCGACACCCCGCTTGCAGCGCTTTTTGCCGCTGGTGAATATACCCCGCCAGACCTGGCGCAAGGGGTACAAATCTGTGCCCGGATGTTGCATCTCTGCCTGAAGGCAGGTATACCTGTTATCCGGATCGGTCTGCAGGCTGATGAATCTTTACAGCAAAAAGATGCCATCTTGGCCGGTTGCTGGCACCCGGCGCTGGGGCAGCTGGTACGGAGCGAACTGTTTTACGATCTGATCTGTAGCCTTACTGCAGATTGTGATACTGTTGAACCCTTTACCCTTGTCTCTCACCCCCGCAATTTTTCAGAGGTTATTGGCAACCGACGTCATACCCTGCAGCGCTTGCAACAACGCGGAGTAAAGGTGAGCCATGTTGTACCTGATGCTTTACTCGCCCCGGATGAAGTGGCCCTGAAACAGCGGGAGTGTTACTATAAAGGTAGTATCATAACCGATTTACATTACTAAGGAGAGCCAGATGCGTAAAGAGTCCCTTGTCTTTCTGGAAAAACTGCTGGAAGCCCCTAGCCCGTCCGGCTATGAACAACCGGCGCAGCGACTGTTTCGTGAGTATGTTGCCCCATTTTGCCAAGTGACCAGTGATGTGTTGGGCAACGTCTACGGCTTAATCCCCGGCCAGGGCAAGGATCGCCCCAAGGTCATGCTGGTGGGGCACTCGGATGAAATCGGTCTGCAGGTAAAGTACATTGATGACAAAGGTTTTCTCTACTTTGCAGCTATTGGCGGGGTGGACGCCCATTTGACACCAGGCAAGGTTATTAACATCCATACCGTAGACGGCCCGCTGCCCGGCGTGGTCGGCAAGCGCCCGATCCACCTGATGGATGCAAAAGACAGAGAGACGGTGGTCAAGCTGGAGGCCCAGTACATTGATATCGGTGCAAAGGATAAAAAAGAGGCCCAGAAGCTGGTAAGGGTCGGGGATTGCATTACCTTTGACAGCGGCTTTACCCGTCTGCAGGGGGACCGGGTGGCCTCGCGCGGGTTTGACGACAAAGCCGGAGCCTTTGTCGTGGCGGAGGTTTTACGGCTGGTATCCCAGGATAAGAAAAAACTGCCGGTAGACCTGTATGGTGTTTCTTCCGTGCAGGAGGAGATCGGTCTGCGTGGGGGTACCACCAGCAGCTATACGGTCAATCCTGATATCGGTATCTGTGTAGAGGTTGATTTTGCAACCGATCAACCGGATGTGGAGCGCAAACATAATGGCGATGTTGCCTTGGGCAAGGGGCCTATTCTGACCCGTGGGGCCAATATCAATCATGCCTTGTTTGAATTGCTCCATGCCACCGCCCTGAAAGACAAGATTCAGGTGCAGTTGACCGCCAATCCCCGGGCAACCGGCACTGACGCCAATGTGATGCAAATATCACGGGGTGGTGTGGCGACCGCCCTGGTAAAGCTTCCGTTGCGTTATATGCACACCCCGGTTGAGGTCGTGTCACTGGGGGATCTTGAGCAGGCTGCCAGGTTAATTGTGGCAACGCTCAAGCGGATCAACGACCGGAGCATGTTCATTCCGCAGTAAAAGTAATTGATTGTGCTTGACAAACTGCTGTCATTCACTATATTACCTCATTTCTTAACCCTCGATCTGTGAGAAGTGAATCATGAAGATCAGAACCGAACATATCAAGGAAACCGTTCGGGAGTTTTCTTTCAATGAACCGCCTGAATCGTTTCCTGTGCTTGCTGCAATGGCAGCTGCTGGAGAATGTACTTTCACCGGACCGGTCCAGGTTGAGTTTACTGCAGGGCGTGAACTGGACCATTATCGCATTGATGGAACCGTAAACGTGCCGGTGCAGCTGCATTGCTCCCGCTGTCTCTGCACTTTTGACAAGGCTGTTTTTTCCCGTTTTACCATCTTTTTCAGCCAGGGTTCTGCTTCACAACAGGATGAAGATGAGGTGGAGCTTGAAGAACGGGATCTGATTACCGCAAGCTTTAGTGGTGATGAAATTGATCTGATGCCGGAGATTGCCGAGCAGGTCGCCTTGGAAATCCCGCTCAAGCCACTTTGTTCTGAAGTCTGCAAAGGGCTGTGTTCAACGTGCGGAATAGATCTGAATACCGGCACTTGCAGCTGTCTTAGAGCACAAAAACAATCAAAATTTGCTGTTTTAAAGGACTTTAAAGTCCGTTCATAAACAGTGGCCAAAAGGCCACCAACAAAAGGAGTATCAGCCATGGCAGTACCCAAGAAAAAAACATCCAAATCACGCAAGAATATGCGTCGCGCCCATGATTTTCTGACCGTCCCCAGCTTGTCGGTCTGCCCCCAGTGCAAGTCACCCAAGATGCCTCATCGCGCCTGTCCTTCCTGCGGTACCTATAAAGGCAAGGATGTTGCCGGGGCAGCAAAGCAGGCCTGATCAGGTCTGCTCTTCACACCATGAGAGTTGCTGTTGATGCCATGGGAGGCGACAACGCGCCGGCCATTGAGGTTGAGGGAGCGGTGAACGCCGCTCGCCAGTTTGGTATTCCGGTTGTTCTGGTCGGAGATGAGCAACGTCTTCGTCAGGAGCTTGAACATCATGCTGTATCCGGTCTTGACATTACCATCCACCACGCAAGCGAGGTGGTTGGTATGCACGATTCAGCCTCGGATGCGGTACGTAAAAAACGCAACTCATCGGTACGGCTTGCTTTTGAGCTGGTCAAGGATGGTCAGGCCTGCGCCGCAGTCAGTGCAGGCAACTCCGGCGCCACCATGGCTGCCGGCATGTTTGTCCTCAAACGGATCAACGGGATTGAGCGACCGGCAATAGCCCAGGTATTTCCTACTCTGGAAGGTAAAACTCTGGTGCTTGATGTTGGTGGCAATGTGGATTGCAAGGCCTCTCATCTGGTGCAATTTGCCATAATGGGACAGGTGTATGCAAAACATGCCATGGGGATTCCTGATCCGCGTATCGGCCTGCTTTCCAATGGTGAAGAGGACTCAAAGGGTAATGAACTGACTCGGGAAACCAACGCCATTTTGCGCAAAACCTCACTTAACTATGCCGGCTATGTTGAAGGGCGGGATATCTTCAAAGGGACTGTTGAGGTGGTGGTATGCGATGGATTTGTGGGCAATGTGGTGCTCAAGCTGTCAGAAGGTCTTGCCGAGGCAGCAGGAACCATGTTGAAGCGGGAAATTGTCGGCGATATGGTGGCCAAGATGGGATACCTCTTTGTGCGTGGCGCCTTCAACAGGTTTAAAAAAACCGTAGATTATTCGGAATACGGCGGTGCTCCGTTGATCGGCATCAACGGTGTCGGTATGATCTGCCATGGCGGATCCAGCGCCAAGGCGATCAAGAACGCCATCCGTTTTGCCCATGATTATGCCACCAGCGGTGTTACCGAGCGGATAGCCGAGAAACTTTCCGAAAATTACGGGGCACTGTTCCCGCGCAACGGTAGTGCAGCACCAGTCGTCTCTTGATAGAGTGAAGTTTCCTTCCATTTAAGTAATTTCAATTACCGGAACCGGATGTTCCCCAGTTCCGGCTGGGGGTCACATGCTGCGCGCCCGCATTACGGGAACCGGCTCAGCCGTTCCCGACAAAATTCTCACCAACCACGACCTTGAAAAGCTGGTTGATACCAACGATGAGTGGATTACTACCCGAACCGGTATCAAGGAGCGTCGTATCGCTTCGGAAGGTGAATATACCTCAACCTTTGCTCTACAGGCTGCCCGTTCTGCCCTTGAAATGGCTGCTGTTTCTCCAGAAGATATTGATCTTATCCTGCTTGCTACGGTTACCCCTGATTTTCCATTCCCTGCCACTGCCTGTATTGTCCAGCATGAACTGGGCGCCAAAAATGCCGTTGCATTTGACCTGACCGCTGCCTGTTCGGGTTTTATATATGGCCTTTCCATGGCTGAAGCTTATATCAAGACCGGAATGGCTAAAAAAGCTCTGGTAATCGGTGCAGAGCTGTTAACCCGCATTGTGGACTTTACTGATCGAAATACCTGTATCCTGTTTGGTGATGGTGCCGGAGCTGCGGTACTTGAAGCTTCAGAAGGTGATCAGGGGATACTTTCAACCCATATTTTCAGTAATGGCGCCCACTGGCAGCTGTTGTACCAGCCTGGGGTGGGAATCAGGCATCCGGCAACAGATCCCAAGACTTTTGATGAACGGCTCTATTATTTGCGGATGGAAGGCAATGAGGTTTTTAAACATGCGGTACGGGCCATGGGGGATGCAGCAGCAGCAGCGCTTGAGGCCAACGGTTGTACTGCTGATGACATACAATTGCTGATTCCCCACCAGGCTAATCGCAGGATTATCGAGGCGACCGGCAAGCGGGTTGGTATTCCACAAGAACGAATCTTTGTTAATCTGCATAAATATGGCAATACCTCAGCGGCCTCAATCCCGATTGCACTGGATGAGGCCAACCGTAGCGGCAGAATTGCTGCCGGGGATTTGGTTTTACTGGATGCCTTTGGCGGCGGCTTTACCTATGGCTCGGCGTTGTTAAAGTGGTGAGTGCAGAATACCTATTATCAAGGGATTGATACTATGACTAAAACCTCTTTTTTGTTTCCTGGGCAGGGTTCCCAGTATGCAGGTATGGGCAAGGATCTTGCCGAGAATTTTGCCAGCGCCCGTCAAACCTTTGAAGAGGCGGATGATGCCTTGGGATTCAAGCTGTCCAGCCTCTGTTTTGCCGGCCCTGAAGAAGACCTGAAGCTTACTTTCAACACCCAGCCGGCAATTTTAACTGCCAGTGTCGCTGCGCTACGGGTGGTACAACAGGAAACCGGTCTGACTGCCGATTGTGTTGCCGGTCACTCTTTGGGTGAATATTCCGCCCTGGTTTGCAGTGGGGCTCTGTCTCTTGCCGATGCAGTCCGCACGGTACGTTCTCGCGGCACCTTCATGCAGGAAGCCGTACCGGTTGGGCTTGGAGCCATGGCTGCCATGCTTTCAATTGAGGCGGGAGAGCTGGCCGCCATCTGCGCAGAGGCTGCCCAGGGAGAGGTGGTTTCTCCTGCCAATTTCAATTCACCCGGCCAGATTGTAATTGCCGGTCACGCCACAGCGGTGAACCGCGTCATTGAACTGGCCAAGGCCAAGGGTTTTCGCAAATCCATGTTGCTGCCTGTCAGTGCACCGTTCCATTGCGCTTTGATGGAACCTGCTGCTGATCGTCTGAAAGAGGTTTTGGACGGTCTGTTGGTCCATCCGCTTTCCCTGCCGGTGATTACCAACGTAGAAGCCACTCCAAACCAGGACGCAGGACGGGTACGTGAGTTGCTGGTTGCCCAGGTCTGTGCCCCGGTGTGCTGGGAACAATCAGTACAAGCCATGATCAACCAGGGAGTAACCCGTTTTGTGGAGATCGGACCGGGTAAGGTACTGACCGGTCTGGTGAAGCGAATCAACAAGGAAATGTTACTGCTCAACATTGAAGATAGCGCCGGAATCAAGGCTGCGGCCTGATTTTTGTTACAGGAGGGTAAGGATATGCTGGATATCAACCAGATCATGAAGATACTGCCCCATCGCCATCCTTTTCTGATGGTGGACCGGATTCTTGAAATCGAGATCGGCAAGCGGATTGTCGGACTCAAGAATGTTACCATCAACGAGCCTTTTTTTACTGGCCACTTTCCCGGTCATCCGGTCATGCCGGGTGTTCTGATTATAGAAGCCATGGCGCAGGTTGCCGGAATCCTGGCCTATCAATCCGATGAAAGCGTTCGTGACAAGGTGACGTACTTTGTTGGCATTGACAAAGCCAAGTTCCGTAAGCCGGTTATGCCTGGTGATCAATTGCGTTTTGAGATTGAGGCTACCGGCTGCAGGCGTGGTATCTGGGTGTTCAGCGCCAAGGCCTTTGTGGATGGTAAAGTGGTGACTGAAGCGGAACTGAAGGCAACCTTTGCCGATAAACAGTCTTGATCATAAAGAGAAAGGGGTTTGACCGATGCCAAAAGGAAAAGTTGCAGTAATTACCGGTGCATCACGAGGAATTGGCAAGAGTATCGCCCTGGCTCTGGCAGCACAGGGAGCCACCATTGTAGCCATGGATATGGACCAGGCTGCCACTGAAGCAACGGTTGCAGAACTGCAGGCAAGCGGCGTCAAGGCGTTGGCTGTAGTTGGGAATGTAACTGTTACTACAGATGTAGAGCGGATGATTGAGGCAGCTGTCGAGGCATTTGGAAGGGTGGATATCCTGGTGAACAACGCCGGAATTACCCGTGATGGACTGATCATGCGGATGAAGGACGAAGACTGGGATGCCGTACTGAGCGTTAACCTGAAAGGCGCTTTTGTCTGCACCAGGACCGCCTTCAAGGTAATGAGCAAGCAACGCTATGGACGGATCATCAATATCGCTTCTGTTGTAGGTCAGATGGGCAATGTCGGGCAGGCAAACTACTGTGCCAGCAAGGCCGGTTTGATCGGTCTGACCAAGTCAAACGCCCGTGAAATGGCCAAGCGGAATGTTACCGTCAATGCCGTTGCCCCCGGCTTTATTGCTACAGCGATGACCGATGCCTTGCCGGAAAAGGTGCGTGAAGAACTGGCAGCCCAGATTCCGCTTGAGCGGCTCGGGTCTGCTGATGATATTGCCAATGCCGTGGTGTTTCTTGCCTCCGAAGCATCGGCCTACATCACCGGCCATGTTCTGTCGGTAAATGGCGGCATGTATATGTAGATTAATTTCAGTAGGTTGTATATTGCCTGGATCTGCTGAAAAATTGCTTTGACATTTGTTGTTTCTGTTTGCTAAGAAGCAGGAACGTTTTACAAAAATAAAACCAGAAACGGTTTATATCACACGGAGGTGAAAGATGTCTGATGTTGCGAAAAGAGTAAAAGAAATTATTGCCGAGCAGCTGGGAGTTGATGAGGCTCAAGCTGTTTCCGAAGCATCTTTCATGGATGACCTGGGTGCAGACTCCCTGGACACCGTTGAGCTGGTTATGGCTCTTGAAGAGGAATTCGATATCGAAATTCCCGATGAAGATGCCGAGAAGATCCAGACGGTTCAGGATGCTATTGACTACATTACCGAGCACACCTAGGATCTGGTTGAGAATTGCAGGATTGAAAAGGGGGGCTGGTCCCCTCTTTTCCTTTTTTATCTGACCTTCAAACAGGGGAGTCAACTACATGAGAAGAGTCGTCGTTACCGGTGTGGGGGCCGTTTCTCCTTTGGGGACCGGCAATCAGAAAAACTGGGATGGCTTGATAAACGGTCGTTCGGGAATCGATTCTATCACCCGCTTTGATGCCAGCGCCATGCCGGTCCGGATTGCAGGTGAGGTTAGGGATTTTGAGGCGGAGCAGTTTATTGATAAAAAAGAGATCAAAAAAATGGATCTCTTTATTCAGTACGCTATGGCTGCTGCCCATTTTGCTATGGAAGATTCCGGGCTGCAGATCACCGCTGAAAATGCCGAGCAGGTCGGGGTGCTGGTGGGTGCAGGCCTGGGTGGGCTACCTACCATTGAGAAGTACCATACCGCCTTGCTTGAAGGTGGTTACAAGAAGATATCCCCGTTCTTCATTCCGATGCTGATCATCAACCTGGCACCTGGCCATATTTCTATCAAGTACGGTGCCAAGGGGCCGAACCTTTCTTCGGTTTCTGCCTGTGCAACCGGAACCCACTCAATTGGTGATGCCTACCATATGATTGCCCGTGGTGATGCAGATGCCATGATTGCAGGCGGCACCGAAGCAACCGTTACCCCGCTGGGGATCGGCGGTTTTTCGGTTATGAAGGCTCTTTCTGATCGTAATGATGAACCACAGCGAGCTTCACGACCCTTTGACAAGGGGCGTAATGGTTTCATCATGGGTGAAGGGGCCGGCATTGTTGTTCTGGAAGAGTATGAATCTGCCAAAAAACGTGGCGCCAAGATCTATGCTGAGGTTGTTGGCTACGGTTTGACCGGTGATGCTTACCATATGACCGCTCCTGCCGAAGGTGGCGAAGGCGCTGCCCGTTGCATGAAAATGGCTCTGAGAAATGCCGGTGTCAATCCGGAGCAGGTCGGGTATATCAATGCTCACGGCACATCTACCCCCTTTAATGACCTGAATGAAACCCTGGCGATCAAGTCGGTTTTTGGTGATCATGCCTACAAGCTGATGGTTTCCTCCACCAAATCCATGACCGGTCACCTGCTTGGTGCTGCCGGTGGACTTGAAGCAGCTATCTGCTGCATGGTGCTGGAGAAGAATATTGTACCACCCACCATCAACTATGAAGATCCTGACCCGGCATGTGATCTGGACTATGTGCCCAATACAGCCCGCGAAGCCAGGGTTGACTATGTCATGAGCAACTCACTGGGATTTGGCGGAACCAATGCCACCCTGCTGTTCAAGAGGGTATAATAATGAAGATTGCGATCGGTTCCGATCACGGTGGATTTGAGCTGAAGCAGGCTTTGATCCCGTTTCTGCAAGGCAGGGATATTGAAGTAGCAGATGCCGGTACCTATTCTTCTGATTCGGTTGACTATCCTGATTTTGCAGAGGCAGTGGCGCTTCTGGTGGTGCATGGCGAGGCTGATGCAGGGATTGTAATCTGCGGTACCGGTATCGGTATTTCCATTGCAGCAAACAAGGTGCCCGGCATCAGGGCAGCTTTGGTGATCACCCCTCAGATGGCTGAACTTGCCAAGCAGCACAATAACGCCAATGTGTTGGCATTGGGCGGGCGTATCCTCTCCCCTGAAATTGCCGAGTCCTGCGTGGCTGCCTGGCTTGATGCCTCTTACGAAGGGGACCGCCATCAGCGCCGTCTTGAAAAAATTTCTGAAATTGAGAGAAAAAGCTGTCATTAAAGCAGGTTGGCCAGTATATCCTTAAGCGGGGCTTGAAAAAGTCCCGCTTCGTTTTTTTCAGTTAACTACAAAAAGACAAGGAGCATGAGCGATGTCAATTCTCTCTCAGTTTGACCCGGCAGTTGCTGAAGCGATCCGGCACGAGACAGAGCGCCAGGAATATAATCTGGAGCTGATCGCCTCCGAAAACTTTGTGTCCGAGGCGGTACTTGAGGCTCAGGGCAGCGTGATGACCAATAAGTACGCCGAAGGGTATCCGGGCAAGCGCTACTACGGTGGCTGTCACCAGGTTGATGTGGTTGAGCAGTTGGCCATCGACCGTGCCAAAGAACTGTTTGGTGCAGACCATGCCAATGTGCAGCCCCATTCCGGTTCACAGGCCAACATGGCGGTCTACAATGCTGTCTGCCAGCCCGGCGATACCATCCTGGGCATGAACCTCTCCCACGGCGGCCACCTGACCCACGGCAGCCCGGTCAACTTCTCCGGCCGTTTTTACAAGGTGGTACCCTACGGTGTGTCGCCGGATACAGAAACCATTGATTATGCTGAAGTCGAGCGCCTGGCAGAGGAAAACAGGCCCAAGATGATTGTGGTTGGAGCCAGTGCCTATCCCCGTACCATTGATTTTCCTGCCTTCCGTGCTATTGCCGACAAGGTTGGCGCCAAGGTGATGGTGGATATGGCCCACATTGCCGGACTGATTGCTGCCGGTGTACATCCTAGCCCGATCCAGTTCGCTGAATTTGTTACCACCACCACCCACAAGACTCTGCGTGGTCCCCGTGGCGGCATGATCCTCTGCCGTGAGGAGTTTGCCAAAACCATCAACTCCCAGATTTTCCCCGGCATCCAGGGAGGCCCTTTGATGCATGTGATTGCTGCCAAGGCGGTGGCCTTCAAAGAGGCGTTGCAGCCGGAATTCAAGGTCTACCAGCAGCAGATTGTCAAGAATGCCGCCAGACTGGCAGAGTGCCTGATGGCCAAAGGGTTCAAACTGACCTCCGGCGGTACTGACAACCATCTGATGCTGATCAACTTCTCCGGGACCGAGATCACCGGCAAGGCTGCTGAAGAGGCACTGGACAAGGCTGGTATTACGGTTAACAAGAACACCGTTCCGTTTGAAACCCGTTCTCCGTTTGTTACCTCCGGGATCCGGATCGGCACCCCGGCCTGTACCTCCCATGGTTTGAAAGAAACTGAAATGGAGCAGGTTGCCGGTTTTATTGCCGATGCCATTGCCAACATCAGTAATGATGAGGCGTTGGCAGGTGTTCAGAAACGTGTTAACGAAATGATGAAGAAGTTCCCGCTGTATGCCAACCGTTTGAAGTAAGATTGACACAGATAAAAAACGAAAAGCCCGGTAGCCCTTGTTGCCGGGCTTTTCGTTTTCAATGAAGTTGTGACGAAGTGGCCAGTGTGATACAGGTAGATACTATGTCAATTCAGCTTCCCCATATTCATGTTGCCTGTGCCGTGATAAAAAAAGATGGCCTGATCCTGGCAACCCAGCGTTCGGCACGCATGTCTTTGCCGCTCAAATGGGAGTTTCCCGGTGGTAAACTGGAGGCAGGTGAGTCGCCTGAAGAATGCCTGGTTCGGGAACTGCTGGAAGAATTGGGGGTTACCGTCAGGGTAGGGCAGGGGCTTGCACCGATAACCTACAGCTATCCTGATGTTATCGTCACCTTGTATCCCTTCCGTTGCGATCAGATGGAAGGAGTTATGACGCTTCTTGAACATCACAATGCCTGCTGGCTGGCTCCAGGCGAACTTTCAACCCTTGACTGGGCCGAGGCTGACTGGCCGATTATTACCTGTTTAATAAAGGAATCATGAACTATATCGCTGATTTGCATATCCATTCTCCCTTTTCCCGGGCAACCAGCCCGGACAGCAGTCCGGCGGGACTTGCTGCCTGGGCACGTCTGAAAGGGATTCAGGTGATCGGTACCGGTGACTGCACCCATCCTGGCTGGTTCAAGCTGCTGAAAGAACAGTTGGAACCGGCTGAGCCCGGTTTTTATCGTCTGAAAGATGAAGCTGCCATTCCAACTATTCTGCCAGGGGTACCTCAGTCCGAAACAGTGGTCCGTTTTCTGCTGTCAGCCGAGATCAGCTCAATCTACAAACGGGGGGGAGCTACCCGCAAGGTCCATAATTTGCTCTATCTGCCAGACTTTACTGCTGCTGAAAGGTTGAACGCCAAGCTGGCAGGAATCGGCAATATTGAGTCAGATGGCCGTCCAATTCTGGGACTTGACAGTCGCAATCTGCTGGAAATTCTGCTGGAATGTTCTCCTGATGCCTTTCTGGTACCGGCCCATATCTGGACCCCCTGGTTTTCCCTGTTCGGTTCAAAATCAGGTTTTAACAGTATTGAAGAATGTTTTGGCGACCTGAGCAGCCATATTTTTGCCCTTGAAACAGGGCTTTCTTCAGACCCGGATATGAACCGGTTGATATCCGGTCTGGATCACTGTGCCCTGATCTCGAATTCTGACTGTCATTCCCCTTCCAAGCTGGGGCGAGAAGCAAATCTTTTTACCACCGGTTTTGATTTCTTTTCGTTAAAAAACGCCCTTCAGCAAAACAGCAGCGAAACCTTTGCCGGCACCATAGAGTTTTATCCTGAAGAAGGTAAGTATCACTTTGATGGGCACCGTGACTGTAAAATCTGTCTTGATCCCCATGAAACCCGCCGTTTGAATAACCTCTGTCCTGTCTGTAGTAAGCCGCTTACCGTGGGGGTGCATCACCGAGTGCTGGAACTGGCAGACCGTACTGAGCCGCTCTATCCGGAAACTGCACCCAGGTTTCATTCGTTGATTCCGCTGCCGGAATTGTTGGGGGAATTGCTGCGGGTTGGTTCTACTTCCAAGCAGGTTGCGCATCAGTACGGACGGGCTCTTGCGCAGTTTGGATCAGAATTCAATCTGTTGCTGCATGCGGATCTGGAGCAGATCACTGTTTTTGACCCACTGCTGGCCGAGTCGGTTAAACGGATGCGTAGCGGTGAGGTTATCCGGCAACCCGGTTATGATGGTGAATTTGGCGTAATCAAGGTGTTTGCTGAAGGAGAGTTGGCGCAGCTTTCAGGTCAGAGTGGACTTTTTGGAGACCAGCGTCCTGTCAGGGAGCGCAAGAAGGCTGCATCAGAGCAATTGCAAAAAGAGGGTGCACTGGCGGCGCATGAGCCTTTTCAGAAAAGTCCAGTGCCATCAAGACCAAACCAGGAGCAACTGGCTGCCATTGAAGCTGCAGGATCAAGAATACTGGTGGCTGCCGGTCCTGGCACCGGTAAAACCTTTACGCTGGTTTCCCGCCTGCAGCGTCTGCTGGAACAAAAGGCGGATCCTGACCGTGTTGTAGCCATAACTTTTACCACACGCACTGCAGAAGAAATGCAGGAACGGTTGCGGAAATGCTGTGGAGCGGCGGCTGACCGCCTGTTTGTGGGGACTTTTCACCGATTTTGTCTGGAACAGTTGCGTCTGGATAATCCCGGCCTGACGGTGGTGGGGCCGGAAAGTCGTCAGCGCTTGTTAAAACGATTGTTTTCTGACCGGGGAGTTGCTGAACGCAGTAAAATTTCAAGTGCTGTTTCAGCCCATTGTTCCGGTATGCAGGAGCCGGTTACAGACGATACCAAAGTCTATGTGGCTGAGTTGGTGCGTTTGAATGCCCTTGATCTGGATGCCATTATTCCGGTTTGTGTGCAGTTGATGCAGGCTGATGATGCCTTCAGGCAGCGGGTGTGCGGCAAGGTACTCCATCTGTTTGTTGATGAATTTCAAGATCTGAACAGATCACAATATGAACTGGTGCAGCTGCTGGCAGAACAGGCAACGGTTTTTGCCATTGGTGATCCGGATCAGGCAATTTATGGTTTCCGGGGAGGAGATCTGCGCTATTTTTTCCGGTTTGCCGAAGTAACAGGCACGTTACTGCTGCCGCTTAAAACCACCTACCGGCTTCCAAAGAAAATTGTTCGGGCAGCGGGTGGCCTGATCTGCCGTAACCTGATCTGCAGTGGCCTGCCGTTGACGGCTGCAGTCAGTTGCCCGGAAGGCTCTCTTGAGTTTTATCGTACGCTTTCGCCTGCATCAGAAGCAGAGTTGATAGTCCGCCGGATTGAAGAGTTGATTGGTGGTGTGGACAGTTTTTCCCGTACTACCGGACGGTCCGGGAATAGTGATCACCAGCATTGTTTGAGCTTTGCTGATTTTGCGATACTGTTCCGCCTGGGACGACAGGCCGAAGAGTTGGCAGAAGCGTTGTCCCGGCGTGGTATCCCCTATCAGTTGGTGGGAGCGACCCCCTTTTACATGGGGACCCCGTTGCGCCCACTGTATCATCTGCTTCAGGCTGCAAGCGGATCGGAAGAAATTGACCTCTGGCTTTCCTTGTTTGGCTCTCTTAAAGGTGTTGGTACGACAACCCTTAACAGGTTGGAGTCAGAGTTGCCGCTTAAAGGAGATTTTCTTGCCTTGGCTGCTTCCACGTCTCACACCCCGACTACAAGATCTGCGCTAACATCATTGACAGCTATTGTCACAAACCTGCAGCAGTCCGTTGCTGTTCAAGGGGTTGCTGCCGCGCTTCGTTCAGTTTTGCCAGTTTTTAATCTGGAGCCTGATACCGCTGATGTTGACCGTCTTTTGCAGCTGGCAGAAGGGTTTGGTACGGATCTCCAGGCATTCAGCCATCACTTGCAGCAGTATGCTGCTGCAACAGTCTATGATCAACGGGCAGAAGCGGTGACGCTGATGTCCTGTCACAGTTCAAAAGGGTTGGAATTTTCGGTGGTCTTTATGGCGGGGCTTGAAGAGGGGATCTTTCCCTGTACGTTGATGGGTATTCCAAATATGGAGGAAGAACGACGGCTTTTTTATGTCGGCATGACGCGTACCAGGCAGCGCCTGATTTTAACCGCATCTGGATATCGGGGCTGGATCGGGCAGGGGGCTCGGGAGCTGTCCCGATTTATCGGTGAGCTTCCGTCTGAACTTGTGGAACGTCCAGAGCCGATCGCTTCACGACGCAGAAAAAAAGTCGAATCAGCTGCACAAATGGAGTTGTTTCATACGAAATGATCAAATCATCCCTTGTGCCTTGACTTCTGCCTTAAGCCAGGCATAAACCACCGGCGCAGCTACCAGTCCTGCAATACCAAAGACAGCTTCCAAAAGCAGCATGGCACTCAAGAGTTCCCATGCGGTTGCCTGCACTTCATTCCCGACAATTCTGGCATTCATGAAGTATTCTGCCTTGTGGATCACCACCAGAAAGATCAATGAAGCTATACCGACCCCCAGCGACACTCCCAGGCTGATTACTACAATCACCGTATTTGAAATGAGATTCCCCACCACCGGCAGCATACCGACCGCAAAGGTAAGAAGTACCAGAATAGTTGCCATGGGCAGCTTGATACCAAATAACGGAAGTGCAACCAACAGATAAATGGCGGTCAGGGAAGCATTGAGACCTGATATTTTTACTTGGGCAAAAACGACCTTGTCAAACGCAAGGGCGAGATTTTTTAAACGGATGCGAAGAGCGCTGACAAGCGGAAGAGCTTTTTCATGTTCATTAAAGTGGTGCACTGCGGCCATTCCACCAACAACCATGCCCAGAATGATATGGGCAAGAACTTTTAATCCCTCCATGCCGACGACTGAAATCTTTTGAACATGATCGCCAAGCAGGGCAACAAGTTGTTGGCGTAAATCTTCAATAGTTGTGGGCAGCGCATCAGCAACAGAAGCAGGGAGGGTATGACGGAGGCTTTCCAGGGTATCAACAACGGTTGTCAGCAAAGCAGCAATACCGTGGCTGCTTCTGATGTACGACAAGAGTATGGCAGCAGTACTCGTCAGGCAGGAAATGACGCAGATAACCACAACCCCCAGTGCGATCTTGTGCGCAAAGCGGTTCATGTTCCGTGGCAGATGCCTGGCAAGCTTCAGGGTTAGCACGTACACTGCCAGACCGGCGAAAACCGCAAGTAAAAGATGAAAGTGCAGCACCGCCCAGGTAGCAATGACGGCCAGCAGATAGCTGATAGTAACAGTTTTTGTCATAAAAATCTCATTAGTGGTCTGACCTCTCGGTTAATCTATACTGAATGCAGCTATTTGACCAGTTTTTTGAATGTCCGGTTCTGTTGTAAAGCTATTTTAAAGGATTACGTCCCACAGGTTGATTTAGTAAAATTTGACAAAAATGGTATCCGATAGTAACCGGCGCTTGCAAAAAGCAATTGAATAATATACATATATCCCTTTCTGATGTGCGGGAGTGGCGGAATGGCAGACGCGGCAGCCTTAGGAGCTGTTGTCACACGACGTGCAGGTTCAAGTCCTGTCTCCCGCACCATAAAAAATGTAATCTATTCAAATCTCATGCAAGCGAGGAACAGTGATGCAGGTTCAGGTAGAAGAAATCAATTCGGTAAAGAGAAAAATTAGTGTTGAGGTTCCTGTTGATCGGGTGAATGCCGAAATTGAGAAGGTTTACGCCGGAATCCAGAAGAAAGCAACGCTGTCCGGTTTCCGCAAGGGCAAAGCCCCGATGCAGATGATCAAAAAGCATTATCGTAACGCCATGCAGGATGAGGTGATGCGGCATCTGTACGAACAAACCCTTTTCCCTGCGCTGGAAGAGCACAAGATTGAGCCGGTCGATGCCCCCATGATTGACGATATTGCGTTGGTTGAAGAGGGTACTCCCTTTAAATATTCAGCTCTGATTGAGATTATGCCAAGGATTCTGCTTGGCGAGTATAAGGGGTTGCTGGTTAAAAAAGAGCGCTACATTGCTGATGAAAAAGCTGTTGAGGGCGAAATTGAGCGCATGCGTGAGAACATGGCCCAACTGGCGCCGGTTGAAGAAGGCACTGTGGAGAAAGGCATGGTTCTTACCGTCGATTTTTCCTTTGCTATTCCAGGTCACCCTGAAGAAGAGACCAGTGGCAAGGACGCCTCGGTTGAAGTTGGTCCCGGTCGCCTGCTGCCCGGACTTGAAGATGGGCTGATCGGTATGTCCCTGAATGAAACAAAGGATATTACGGTCACCATGCCTGAAGACAACCCTAACAAGGAGATTGCCGGCAAAGCGGGGATTTTTACGGTAACACTAAAAGAAATGAAGAAAAAAGAACTGCCTGAGCTTGATGACGAATTTGCCCAGCAATTTGGGGATTTCGAAAGTATGGCTGAGATGCGGGTCAAACTGGCTGAAATGCGTGAACAACAAGAGCAGGATCGTATAAATACAGAGCTGAAGACTCATATTATTGATGCCCTGATAGAGAAGAATCCTCTGGAAGTACCTGATTCCATGGTCCGCCGCCAGACCGAATTCATGCTTGAAAACTTCAAAAAGCGTCTGAAGGGCCAGAATATGTCTCTGGAAATGATGGGGCTTGACGAAGATGGCTTCAAGCAGCGTTTCTGGGGTGAGGCCACACAAAAAGTCAAGGGTGGCTTGTTGGTTATGGCATTGGTGGAGCAGGAAAATATTGCGGTTGAAGAAAGTGACCTGGAGGCGCGTTATTCCCAGATTGCTGCCGGCAACGATGATATGATCATCCGCATCAAGGAGTTTTATGCTTCTCAGGCCAATGCGCGTAATGCAATGATAGCCGAGATAAAGGAAGATAAGGCGATCGCCTTTTTGATTGAAAATGCTGTTATTACTGAAGTTGATGCAGCTGATATGGCCGCTGTTGCAGCAGAGTAAAGGAACCGTATCAATGTATGTTCCAATGGTTGTTGAACAGAGTGGGCGTGGTGAGCGGGCATATGACATCTACTCCCGGCTGCTTAAAGAACGGATCGTTTTTCTGGGTGGTGAAATCAATGACCCGGTCGCTGATCTGGTCATAGCCCAGTTTTTGTTTCTTGAAGCAGAAGATCCTGACAAGGATATTCATCTTTACATCAACTCTCCTGGTGGCGTAGTGACTGCGGGCATGGCTATCTTTGATACCATGAACTATATCAAGGCGCCAGTTTCGACCATCTGTATCGGACAGGCTGCTTCCATGGGGGCTGTACTGCTGACAGCCGGTGAAAAAGGCAAGCGCTTTGCGTTACCCCATGCCCGGATTATGATTCACCAGCCTTCCGGCGGGTCACGGGGGCAGGCAACCGACATAATGATTCAGGCAGAAGAAATTCTGCGGATGAAACGGGAACTAAACCGTTTACTGGCTGATCTTTCTGGACAGCCGGTGGAACGATTGGAGCGGGATACTGAACGGGATTTCTTCATGTCGGCTGAAGAAGCCATGAATTATGGTCTTATCGACGCCGTTATGTCCCGTCGTCCTGACGGAGGTGCCTAAGTGAGTAGAAGGGACACATCCCAGCATCATCTGACCTGCTCGTTCTGCGGCAAGAGTCAGGATGAGGTGAAAAAGCTGATTGCCGGACCGGCAGTCTATATCTGCGACGAGTGTATCGAGTTGTGCAACGACATCATTGCAGAAGAAATTCGCATGGAAGATTCTCTTGGACCGGATATTGCGAAACTTCCAAAACCACGTGAAATCAAGGAATTTCTTGATGAATACGTGATAGGCCAGGACACAGCCAAGAAAGTTTTATCTGTAGCGGTCTATAACCACTACAAACGGATAGAACGTCCGGCCAAACCGGGTGATGTTGAGATGCAGAAGAGCAACATTCTGATCCTGGGGCCAACCGGATCAGGTAAAACTCTGCTGGCGCAGACTTTGGCCCGTATGTTGAAAGTTCCTTTTGCCATTGCAGATGCCACTAACCTGACCGAGGCAGGCTACGTCGGTGAGGATGTTGAGAATATAATCCTGAGCCTGCTGCAGGCTGCTGATTATGATGTGGAACGGGCGCAAAAAGGGATTGTCTACATTGATGAGATCGACAAGATTGCTCGCAAATCAGAATCACCTTCGCTAACCCGTGATGTATCGGGTGAAGGCGTTCAGCAGGCACTGTTGAAGATCATTGAAGGGACCGTTGCCAGTATTCCCCCAAAGGGAGGGCGTAAACACCCTCAGCAGGAGTTTCTGAAGGTTGATACCAGCAACATCCTCTTTATTTGCGGTGGTGCATTTGCCGGACTCGATGGAGTTATCCAGCAACGGATCGGCAAAAAAAACCTGGGGTTCGGCGCAGATATTAAGAAAAAACAAGAGA
>CAXNJF010000002.1:0-21330 GCA_964202585.1 Trichlorobacter sp.
CGCCCACCCGGCAGTCAGTCACAGACTACGGGCTCTGCCCCTCGCGCACTCGGGACGCCGCCCGCGCCTGCGCCAACCTGCCTCCCCATCTGCCCCCCCAGGGGGCTCCCTGAAAGGCACAAGTCTGGGGGCAATAGAATTGTATGACGTGCAAACAGGCTTGCTGTATATTTACCATTCTATATTCAAGTTTCTCATTGCAAATATACCCCATTGAGGTACAATAAGCATGAAGCAGGATTTGATAACTGTTGTAGAAACCGCCTCGTTCATTGCCGATGCAAAAGGATGTATGAGCGATACTGAACGAACTGAGGCCATTACGTTGATTGCGTCCAACCCGGAATGTGGTGATGTTATCCCTGGTGGCAATGGTATCCGTAAGGTTCGCTTTGCCATTGGCGGGCGCGGTAAAAGTGGCGGAGTAAGGATTATCTACTATTTTCATAACCAGCGGGTTCCGGTGTTTCTACTGGCGGTGTTTGCTAAAAACGAACAAGCCAATCTGACGCGGGCAGAAGTAACCATGCTTGGCAATGCGGCCAATATGCTGGCCCGCAAATACGGAGAGTGAGAACATGGCACGTATAGCGTTTGAAAAGATCATGGCGGGACTGGACGATGCCCTTGCCTACGCTGAAGGTGATTCAAGCCGTGGCGTAACGCATCAGGTACAGGTTGCAGATATTAATATCACTCAGCTCAGGGAAAAACTGGGGCTGTCGCAGGATCGCTTTGCAGCTCTGTTTGGCCTAAGCTCCCGAACGGTACGAAATTTGGAACAAGGCATTCGCCACCCTGAAGGTCCGGCAAGAACACTGCTACAGGTGATTGATCGTGAACCTGAAGCGGTTATGCGGGCATTGCACGGGTAAGCCCACTACCGAACCACAAAAGAGGATTACAGAGCCTCATGCGTAACCGCATGGGGCTTTTGTATTTGTGGTGGTGTTTCAGGTATACTGCGGCTGATGAATGAAAATGGGAGGACAAAATGGACAGACAACGTGTCAACTCATCCAACCTGCGCTCAGTCGGGTATGATGAAGAAGAATCGGTTCTTGAAATAGAATTTCAGGCAGGTCCGGTATATCGTTATTACGGTGTATCTGGCAGCACTTACTGGGCACTTGTGTTTGCCGGGTCAAAAGGAAAATATTTTGATAGCCACATCAGGAAGAGGAATTACAGATACCGACAGGTAGGGTGATTTTTCGTCTTGTGCTTAATGTGTGCTTATTCAAAGAAAAAAAGGCTTAACCATTTCTGGCTAAGCCCTTGATTTCTTTGGAGCGGGAAACGAGATTCGAACTCGCGACTTCAACCTTGGCAAGGTTGCACTCTACCACTGAGTTATTCCCGCTTGGTGAGAAACGTTTTTTAGCAAAAGTTTGGAGTTGTGTCAAATATTTTTTATATTTTTTTATTTTGATGCGCCAAAAAAGTTGAGGATTGCGTCATCAAGGCTGACGGATTCTTGTTTTTTTGAAGTTGTTTCATCTGCTTTTTGTTGGATGTCAGTTTGCTGAAGTTCGGTCTGTACTGTTTCCTGAAAGAGTAGATCAACGCCGACAGCTTCGGGCTTCACTACCGGTGCTGCAGGTGATGGCTGTTGTTGTGGCGAGATTGCAGAGCTCTCTGCCGTTTGATCTGCAATTTTTGTTTCAGGCTTATGAGGGCTACCAAAGGCCTTGGCATCAAATTCACCACTTTTCAGACGGCGCAGCATGTCCTTGTGCTGTTCTTTCATCAGGTCTTCTACGACGGCTTCAAGATTGTCTATCTTGAGGATGTCGGCATAGCTTGTTTTTTGAGAACAGAGAATAACTCCCTCCCTGTAAAGCAGGGTGATAATGTGGGGCGCTTTGACTCCGCTATCCTCTGTCTGAATATGAAAGACTGAGCCCTTGTACGTGATGTTGTGGTTATAGCCGAGCAGCATGATGAGTGTCCTCTACTTTGTTCCCTGCTGCAGGGGGGCAGCAGATGACGGCTCAAGTGAATAATCCGGTTCCAGTGGATCAGACAGATCCAGATGGCGCAGGCGAGAATTTTGGTTGCCATCAAGAGTGATCTTTACATGGTGTACTTCCGGCATATTGATGCAAATCGTGTTGACTAGTGCATAAACCGCCATCATTTCGGCAGAGCTGCCGGGTGCCAGCGCTTCAGCAAAATCCTTGTCAAGGTCAATTGTGGCCAGGTTACCCTCTATCCTGACATCATTAATAACGGTCCATTCAGGAATGACAGCCGTCATCTCACCAACCGGCCCCCTGAAAAGTTCTTCCAGAAGTGACCGGAGGCATTTGGTCTGGTCATCGCAAGTCTCAAGTTCTCGTGCTTCTCGTCTCAGTTGAGACTGCTCATCACCAAAGAACAGTATAACTTTTTGAACAGCAGCCGGTCCTTGCTTTCCGGGAGGGGATTCCGGCAGTTGTTGCGCTTCATGGTACTTTTGCCAGAACAATCCGCCAAATACCAGGGCAATGAGCAAAAATGGTATGATGATGTCGGCGCCAATACGGCGTCTGTGATGTATAGCCATCAGTCTTTCTCCACGGCAGGACGACAGTCATCCAGCGTAACCTGGTAAACATCGCCCAGCTTGCCGCCCAGAAAACGGTTTCCTACCCTGATGAATCCGGCCGGCACGTCAGTAACATAATAATGATGATTGCCCAGTTCTGCCGGTGGGCGGAGCAGATTTTTCTCTTTCAGAATGGTAGCTACGGTGCGTGCAGTTTCTTCGGCAGAGTCTACTAATTTTACGTCAGGCCCCATTACTTCGGCGATGATTTTTTTAAGCAAAGGATAATGAGTGCAACCCAACACAAGGGTATCTACCTTTGCCTCGTGTAATTCTTCGAGGTAAAGTTGCGCCGTCATCAAGGCAACAGCGTTGTCGGTCCACCCCTCTTCTGCCAAAGGGACAAAGAGCGGGCAAGGTTTAGCCAGGACAGAGATAGCCGGGTTCAATCGTTTGATGGCTCGTGAATAGGCGCTGCTACGGATGGTTCCACTAGTACCGATTACGCCGATTATGCCACTGCGGGTAACTTCAACCGCACGTTTGGCTCCTGGTTCAATAACGCCAACCACCGGGACAGGCAGATTCCGTCGCAGGGTTGTCAGGGCTACGGCAGAGGCGGTGTTGCAGGCGACAACCAATAGTTTGATGTCGCGTTTGATAAGAAATGATGCGATTTCCTGTGAGTAGCGGATGACCGTATCCGGTGACTTGGAGCCGTAGGGAACCCGGGCCGTATCACCAAAATAAATGGTATCTTCTTGAGGAATGGTTCTGGTCAGCTCACGCAAGACCGTCAACCCACCTACGCCGGAGTCAAATATGCCGATTGCCTGCCAGGACACCAAGATCATCCTCCTGTATTTATTTGAACAATTATCTATATAGTGTTTTTTAATGTCAGGCAAGTCCTTTACTGTCCTGTGATCAAGGGCAGACGTATTTTGTTTGAATATGACCTTGACAAACAGCGGCCTGCTGATTACCTTGTTTTCTTGTTAGCACTCAAGTTTATAGAGTGCTAACAGGCAGTTTGAATGTTCGATAGCAGAACAAGAATCCGGTAAAAGGATGTGTCATGGTTGATCTGACACTATCACAGCGAAGCAGACAGATTTTAGAGGCGATTGTAGAGGACTACATTGCGACGGCTGAACCGGTCGGCAGCAGTGCTGTTGCCCGGCGTCACGCCCTGTCCCTGTCTTCGGCTACGGTACGAAATGTTATGGCAAGCCTCGAAGAGCTGGGGCTTCTGGCTTCACCGCATACGTCTGCCGGACGGATTCCTACCGATAAGGGGTTCCGTTTTTATGTTGATTCTCTGGTCGGATTGCGGACAATTACTCATACTGAGAAGAAAGAAATTCTCAAGCGTTGCAGAGAAACCGGTGGAAATCTGACAGACCTGTTGCGGGAGGCCAGCCGAACCCTTTCAAGTTTGTCCAATTATACCGGTATAGTAGTGGCCCCACGATTTACCACCGGTATGTTCCGGCAGATTGAGTTTATCAAGCTGGGGGCTCGTCGTGTTCTGGCCATTCTGGTTACCTGCAGTGGCGCCGTGCAGAACCGGATCATAGAAGCTGATCAGGATTTTATGCCTGAAGATCTGGTCAGGATGTCCAATTACCTGAATAGTACGCTTGAAGGGCTTTCCATCAGCCAGGTGCGGGAAAAAATTCTGGCTGAGATGGAGTTGGAAAAAAATAGTTATGACCAGCTTATGACCAAGGCGTTGAATCTGTCACAACAGGCTTTGCCGGCTGAACAGGATGAAGTATACATTACCGGCCAATCGCGGATTTTTGAACAGCCTGAATTTAGCGATATCAAGAAAATGAGGGAAGTATTTAAGGCTTTTGAAGAAAAAAGCCGTTTGGTTCAGTTGCTGGGCAACTGCATGCATGCCCAGGGAGTTCAAATTTTTATCGGCTCAGAAACACCCTTGAAAGAGATGGTTGGTATGAGCCTGATTACCTCCACCTACATGACCGGTACCAGCACCATCGGTTTGATGGGGGTGATTGGTCCAACCCGGATGGGGTATTCGTCTGTGATCCCTATTGTTGACTATACAGCACAACTGGTCAGTCGCTTGCTGACAGAACGATAATGAACGTCGCAGAATTCAGGATGTTCTGAGAGGATAGCTGAAATTATGGATAAAGAAAATACTGGCGTAAAGACAGAGCAGGAACCGGTCACTGAAAGTGCAGAACCAACACCGTCAGAGCGGATTGCCCAACTAGAAGAGCAGCTTGCTGCCAAAGAGCAGGAAGCGAAAGACAACTGGGATAAGCTGCTGCGTGAGCGGGCTGATCTGGAAAACTACCGTAAACGGGCATCACGCGAAAAAGAAGAGTTGCTGAACTATGGCATCAAGTCACTTGTTGAAGAGGTGCTACCGGTGGTGGACAACCTTGAGCGGGCCTTGGAGCATGTCACTGAGGATGGTTTGCCTGCTTTGGTTGAAGGAGTGAAAATGACCCACACCCTGCTGCTGACTGCCCTCAAAAAATTCGGCGTCTGTGCCGTGGAGGGATCCTGCGGTACCCTGTTTGATTCTGCGTTTCATCAGGCCATGTCTCAGGTTGAGACTGCTGAGCAGCCGGGTAATACCATTGTGCAGGAGTTCCAGAAGGGATACCTGTTAAAAGAGCGACTCCTGCGCCCGGCAATGGTGTCTGTTGCAAAAAATCCCTGATTTTTTTTGAGACCCCCCTTGTTTTATAGAAGATCACTACCTATGTTTCAGACCAGAAGACTTTAAGGAAGGAGAATATAATCATGAGTAAAGTTATCGGTATCGACCTGGGAACCACAAACTCCTGCGTCGCAATTATGGAGGGTGGAGAACCGGTTGTTATTGCCAACTCCGAAGGAAGCCGTACCACGCCGTCAATGGTGGCCTTTACCGAGGCTGGAGAGCGGATCGTGGGCCAGCAGGCCAAGCGTCAGGCCGTGACCAACCCGGAAAACACCCTGTTTTCAATCAAGCGCCTGATCGGACGTAAATTCGATACGGATGCGGTCAAGAAGGATATCGCCATTTCGCCCTTCAAGATTGTCAAGGCCGATAACGGTGATGCCTGGGTGGATGTGCGGGAAAAGAAATACTCCCCGCCGGAAATTTCCGCCATCATCCTTCAAAAAATGAAGAAAACTGCTGAGGATTATCTGGGCGAGACCGTGACTGACGCTGTTATTACCGTACCGGCCTACTTCGATGACTCGCAGCGTCAGGCCACCAAGGACGCCGGCAAGATTGCCGGTCTGAACGTCTTGCGTATCATCAACGAGCCTACTGCTGCTGCCTTGGCGTACGGTCTTGATAAGAAGAAGGATGAGAAAATTGCCGTGTTTGACCTGGGTGGTGGTACCTTTGACGTTTCTGTTCTGGAGCTGGGTGACGGTGTGTTTGAGGTTAAATCCACCAATGGAGATACCTTCCTGGGTGGCGAGGATTTTGACCAGAAGATCATTGACTGGATCGCTGATGAGTTCAAGAAGGACCAGGGAATTGATCTGAGGGGCGACAAGATGGCCTTGCAGCGCCTTAAAGAGGCCGCAGAAAAAGCCAAGTGCGAGCTGTCCGGCTCCATGGAAACCGACATCAACCTGCCGTTTATTACCGCTGACGCCAACGGTCCCAAGCACCTGAACCTGAAGCTGTCCCGCGCCAAGCTCGAGTCACTCTGTGATGAGTTGTTGCGCAAGCTGGACGGTCCCTGCCGCACCGCCATGAAGGATGCCGGTCTGTCGGCCTCCGAGATTGACGAGGTTATCCTGGTGGGTGGTATGACCCGTATGCCTGCAGTTATCCAGCGGGTGCAGGAAATATTCGGCAAAGTTCCAAACAAAGGGGTGAACCCCGATGAAGTGGTTGCAATTGGTGCCAGTATTCAGGGTGGCGTTCTGAAGGGGGATGTCAAGGATGTACTGCTTCTGGATGTTACCCCACTGTCATTGGGGATCGAAACCCTGGGCGGCGTGTTGACCAAGCTGATTGAAAAGAATACCACCATACCGTGCCGTAAGTCGCAGACCTTCTCGACCGCTGCAGACAACCAGCCGGCTGTCTCTATCCACGTGTTGCAGGGTGAGCGTGAAATGGCCCGTGACAACAAGACGCTCGGTAATTTTGAGCTGACCGGCATCCCGCCAGCGCCTCGCGGTGTGCCTCAGGTTGAGGTAACCTTTGATATTGATGCTAACGGTATTGTGCATGTCTCTGCCAAGGATCTTGGCACCGGCAAGGAGCAGTCGATCCGGATCACTGCCTCATCAGGTCTTTCAAAGGATGAGATAGAGAAGATGGTTAAGGATGCCGAATCCCATGCTGCCGAGGACAAGAAGAAACGTGAGACCATTGAGGCTCGTAACCAGGCTGATTCCATGATCTACAGCACCGAGAAGTCCCTGAAGGATGTAGGGGATAAGGTGGATGCTGTGGACAAGGGGAATATTGAAAACAAGATTGCAGACCTGAAGAAAGTCATGGACAGTGAAGACGCCGAGGTGATCAAGAAGGCTACTGATGAACTGGCTCAAGCTGCCCACAAACTGGCTGAGGCGATGTATGCTCAGGCACAGCAAACCGGTGGAGCTGAAACAGCCGGTGCCGAGGCTGGCCAACAGGAGGCCGGGGCCAAGCCCAAGGATGATAAGGTTGTTGATGCTGATTTCGAGGAAGTGAAAAAATAATCAATACCTCAGCTGCATTGAGCTGGTATATGGTAGGGGCGGATTTTGTATCCGCCCCTATATCTGTATTTTGACCGATAAGGATATATAACCGTGGCAAACGGCGAAAAACGCGATTATTACGAGATACTTGGCGTCCATAAAAACGCTTCTGAGGTCGAGATTAAAAAGGCCTTCAGAAAAGTGGCAATCCAGTTTCACCCTGACAAGAATCAAGGGGATAAAGAGGCTGAGGAAAAGTTCAAAGAGGCTACTGAAGCCTATGAAATCCTTTCTGACGCTCAGAAACGTGCCCAGTATGACCAGTTCGGCCATGCCGGCGTCTCCGGGAACTTTTCAAGCGGTGGTGGCTTCGGCGGGTTTGGTGCAGGTTCACCGTTTGGCGATATCTTTGGCGATATCTTTGGCGATATCTTTGGAGGGGGCGGTGCCGGGCGACGTAGTCAGGGGCGACGTGGTGACGACCTGCTCTATAACCTGGAGATCGCGTTTGAAGAGGCAGCCTTTGGCTGTGAAAAGAAGATTGATGTCCCCTATGCCAAGCGGTGTACCAGTTGTAACGGTTCTGGCGCCAAGCCGGGCACCGACCCCAAAATCTGCCCTACCTGCCGGGGAGCCGGCCAGGTACGTTACCAACAGGGCTTTTTCAGTGTCAGCAAGACCTGTGGTCAGTGCAACGGTGAGGGGAAGGTAGTGGAGGATCCTTGCCCGGATTGTCGTGGCAAGGGGAGTATCAGGGATACCAAGACCCTGTCGGTTAAGGTACCCGGTGGCGTAGAGACCGGTTCGCGTCTCAAGCTTACCAGTGAGGGAGGACAAGGGATCAAGGGGGGACCCAACGGAGACCTGTATGTCGCTATTTCTGTCAAGGAACATCCCCTGTTCCAGCGTGAAGACGACAACGTAATCTGCGAGATTCCTGTCAGTTTTGCCCAGGCAGCACTGGGGTGCGAAATTGAAGTGCCAACCCTTGATGGCAAGGTGTCCATGAAGATTCCTGATGGCACCCAGTCCGGTAAAATCTACCGTTTGCGGGGCAAGGGGATCCCTTCGTTGCAGGGCTATGGGCGTGGCGACCAGTTGGTAATTGTCAAGGTTGAGACTCCCACCAACCTGAACAAGAAGCAAAAAGAGCTGTTGGAGGAGTTTGCAAAAATCAGTGGTGAAGATGCCCATCCCATGAAGAAAGGTTTTTTGGATAAAGTGATGGATTTTCTCAGCTGATCTAGACAGACTGATTGCCCGGATAATAGCTGCATCTGCTGTATCAGAACCCTGGAGGTTGTATGGAAAAGCAGGATATGGTGAATAAAACGGTTGAAGTTTTACGTCCTTTTGAGACCCAGAATCTGATGACCACCATACAAAATGTGACCTTGCAGCAGATTTTCTCAAGCTGGATCTTTCTGTTGATAACCGTTGGTATTCTTTTCTTCGGGGTTTATAAAAAATCAAAAACGGTTTTGCTGACACTGTTTACCCTTCTGGCATTGATCGTTATGGTAAAAGTTGCCATGCCTGCTCCAGGTCAGGAACTTGGTATGAGCACCATCCTGCCTTTTGTTGGGTTTGGCCTCGGTATCGGTGGTGTCATTGTTTATTTTACGTTTATCAAGGATTAGGAGTGACCATGAAAATTGAAAAGCGGGACTGGTTTTTTATCGGGCTGGTAGCTGCTGTTCTGGTCACCTTTATCGCCATATCCGGCAAGGAAAAGACCACGCCGGTTCCCAATAATGCAACCCATAAGGCAGTCTATGTCGAGGCCTACAAAAATGCCCCGGGAGCTGATGCTTCTCTCCTCAAAAAGGCCTTCTTCAAGCCGGCCAAAAAAGAAGCCGAGAAGCTGTGTGAACCCTGTCATGCGGCCCAGGGGATCAAGCTTCCTCCCAATCACCCACCCAAGCATCGTTGTTTGTTTTGCCACAAGCTGCAACTAAAATAAATGCAGTGGAGCAGCTCTACGGCCCCCTTTAATGTGAAATACGTGCTGAACTGACAGGGAAATATTGGTACAGTGCACGCAAGCTGTTACCCGCTACGGGATATGTGGCTGACGGGAGGATATCATGGACAGTCTTAATGTACGGTTCATGTCTGCCGGTTTGGAGCCTCACCTCCTTTCCCTGCAGGAACGTGCGACGTTGCTTGAAAAAAGCAAGCTGGGGAGTGGTCTGGTCTGGCAGGAGTTGCAGACGCTGGCAGGCTATTTATCTGCCTGGAAGGCAAAAAACGGCACGTACCTGTGTCGTCAGGGGGATCAGAGCGACTTTGTCTGCATGATTTTTCAGGGACGGGTTAGTATCGTCAAGGAGGATCTGCATAAAGCTGCCAAGGAGATAGCTTCAGTCGGGCCTGGGCAGACGGTTGGCGAAATGGCGTTGATTGACCGTGAACCCAGATCTGCATCGACAGTGGTAAAGAGTCCGGTGCTGCTTTTGGTGCTTGATGAAGAAGGGTTTAACAGGATGGAAGAAGAGGTTCCCAGATTGTGGGGAAAAGTGCTGTTGCAAATGGCACGGATCTTGAGCAAGCGATTACGCCAAACCAGCGGTGTGCTGGCAGAATACATCTCAAGCTAACCCGTATACCCGGCGTAGTACTGTTTGACCTTCACCAGATAATCACGGGTTTCACGAGGCAACCGGTCAGGGCGCCGGTCCACATTGCCCGGCCCCCAGTTGTAAGCTGCAAGGGCTGAATCAAGATTACCGTTGTATCGCTCCAATAAACCCTTGAGGAAGCGGGTTCCCGCAAGCACGTTTTGATCCGGATCAAAGGGGTCACTCACACCAAGCCCCCGCGCCGTGGCCGGCATCAGCTGCATCAACCCCTGGGCGCCGGCATGTGAAACGGCACGGGGGTTAAAGTTGCTCTCTGCCTTGATAACTGCCTTGATCAGTCCTGCTTCAACCCCATACCGCTGTGACGCTTTTTCTATAGTTTGCTCCAGATTTGCTGATCGAGGTGAATCAGGAAGCTGTTCCCGCCGTCGTTCTACCTGCTCCGGAGCTTTGGGGCCCGGTTCCTGTGCGAGTTCTGGCAATGGTTGTCCGCTGGTCCGGTTAGTGTGGGGGTCTGTCCCGCCATTGGCCATGCTTGCCAGATAGGCCTGTAACTGAGCGGATGGCTGCGGCATAACTGAAGCAGAGAACGTAGCAAGAGGTTGTGACATACCGCCATCACCGGAGGAGTGATCAGAAAGCAACTCGATGGAGCTGCGTAGTGTGGATAGTTGCAACAATTCAGCTGCCTGCTGCACTACCTCGGGCTTGACATCCGAAGGGATAATGCCACGCTCCAGAGCCGCATCCAACCGGTCTGAAAATTTTACTGCTGTAGCGGGCATTGCTTGCTCTGTTGCAGGGCGTGGCTGTGTACGCAGCATACTCTGCAACAGGGACAAGGTCTTGGCAGCATCTATCGACATGATTCTTCTCCAAACTCAGGAGTACTGCAGATTTTTCTTTTTCAGTTTTTCAATCAGGGTTGTCCGTTTCAGATTCAAAAGAGCCGCAGCTTCTTTTTTGTTTCCTCCGGTTCGCTGCAACGCCTGCATAATCAGGCGGTTTTCAAACTCTTCCACGGCACTGTTCAGGCAGGTTCCCTCAAGAGGTAACTGCTGCTCCAAACCCGCAGCACAGGCAGATGCTAGCGGTCGTACCGCTGCGGGGCGGGGTGCCAGATACTTTTCCGGCAGGTCGTCAACCGTAATGAAGCCACTTTCCTTCATGGTAATCATCCGCTCCACCAGATTCTCAAGCTCCCGTACATTCCCCGGCCAATCATAATTACAGAGCATTTCAAGTGCTTCGCGGGAGAAACCTTTGACCAGGCGCCTCCGGTCGCGATTGAATTCCCCCTGAAAGTGATTGATCAAGATGGGTATATCCTCTCGACGGTCACGTAACGGTGGAATCGTAATGGGAATGACAGATAAACGGTAGTAGAGATCCTCCCTGAAATCACGACTGGCCACCTGCTCATCAAGATTTTTGTTGGATGCAGCAATAATCCGCACATCAGCCTTCTGGGACCGGGTTGAGCCAACCGGCTCAAATTCTTTCGATTGCAAGACCCGCAGCAGCTTGACCTGTAGCGTTGCCTTCATATCACCGATCTCGTCAAGAAAGAGAGTTCCTTTGTCAGCCATCTCAAAGCGGCCGATCCGGTTGGCATAGGCACCGGTAAAAGAGCCTTTAACATGGCCAAACAGCTCACTCTCCAACAGGTCGTCCGGAATGGCGGCACAGTTGACCGGGACAAAATTCTTTCCGCTGCGACTGGAAAGCTGATGTATTGCCCGTGCTGCAAGTTCCTTGCCGGTTCCTGACTCTCCTTGAATGAGTACGGTGGCGCTTGATTCAGCAACTTTCTCAATCATTTCGAAAAGATTGAGCATTTGACGGCTTTTGCCAATGATGGTGGAACAGAGAAAATGAGGATATTCGTCAACCGCTTGTTCTGGAGCCCGTGCTTTCAACGCCTGATACTCCAAAGCACGCATGACCACACTTTCAAGTTCGTCAAGATTAAGTGGTTTGGGCAAGAAAATCAGGCGTTCATCATGGGGCAAGGTGCGTGCGGCATCTGATGGTCCGTAGACAATCGCCACCAGTTCCGGGTCATTTTGCCAGATCTGGCGTAACATATCGCTTGATCGGGAAAACAAAGATCCAAGGTCAGCAACCATAATTCGCAGGGTTCCAACGGGGGGGGTGTCAAAAATAACGGCATTTTCGTCAAGGATAGTTGTCTCGTAGCCCTTGTATGTCAGGAATGCTGACACGAGATCGCGGGTTTTACGATCACTGTCAAGAATACAAAACGAGCTATTGGTAGCCATAACAGTCCTTTACGTCAGATTATCTTTTGACGTTGATAATTAAATAGTATACGGTGCTAATACAACTATGTCAATAATCTGACCCATTGTATCCTGTTAATAATTTGTTATATTTATCAAATGTAATAAAAACAAATTTTCTGTACGCCTCGTACTTGCACAGGTAGGGCTTGCATGGTACATATACTCTGGATTCAATGGGTATACGTGTTATCAAAAGTACTGCATTCATAGCGTAACATGCTGAATTCTAATTAACTATTCTTATCCAGAAGGAGGTTATCCATGTCCAACGCCCTGGTGCCGATGAAGGCTGACGAGGCACGTGCTGGTGACCATGGTGAACTGATTCAGCTGGTCAGCTTCAGTCTTGACAACGAAGAGTATGGTGTTGATGTTCTGAAGGTACGTGAAATCATTAGAATGCCTAGCATCACCCGGGTTCCTAACACACCGCACTATGTTGAAGGGGTGATTAACCTGCGGGGCAAGGTCATTCCTATCATCAATATGCGTCGGCGCTTTGGTCTGCTTGAACTGGAATACGACAAACAGACCCGCATCATGGTTATGGATGTTGAAGGTGAGCTGATGGGCTTTATCGTTGATGCGGTTTCGGAAGTTATACGGATCTCCAGCAGTGAAATTCAGCCTTCTCCGGCCGTTGTTACCAGCGGCATAGATCAGGAATGTATAGCCGGTGTTATCAATCAGGCCGAGCGGTTATTGGTTCTGCTTGATCTGCAGAAAATGTTTTCTCAGGATGAACGCCGTCTCTTCGGTAACATGTAACAACATGCGCTGTTCTCCCTACTCATCCATGTCTGTAAGGCGAGGTGTGTAATGCCCATTGATTGCGAAGACCAGGAACTTCTTGAAGGCTTTCTGGCAGAAACAACCGAGCTTCTTGAGAAGCTGGATGACGATCTGATTGCACTGGAAAAGGCGTCTGACGATCCAGAGCTGATGAACCGGATTTTCCGATCGATTCATACGGTTAAAGGTGCCTCCAGTTTTTTGGGGTTTGATCTGCTGGTACGGGTCACCCACAAGACTGAGGATGTGCTGAACCGCCTCCGCAAGGGGGAGCTGCAGCTGACCTCCGAGATCATGGACGTGGTGCTTGAAGCTACAGATCTGGTCAAGACGTTGGTGGCAGACATAAAAGGTGGTGACATTGTTGACCGTGAGATCAATGAAACCATCAATAAACTGATACCTTTGCTTTCTGACCAGCCACCAGTCCAGCAGCAGACTGCCCCGGCACCGCCAGAGGCGGTTGCTTCCCAGTCGCAACCTGCGCAGGAGTCTGAAGCTCCGGCAGCACAGCAGGGAATGCCGGCGTCTCCTCCGGTAGCAGCCATGCCGCCTGCTCCTGCCCGGCCTGTTCCGGAATCACCCAAAAAACCGGTTCCCGCCAAGGGTGGAGAAAAAAGTGGCGGTGATGATCTGTCCGACAACACCACCGTTCGGGTTGATGTCAAGCGTCTGGATGATCTGATGAACCAGGTTGGCGAACTTGTTCTTGAGCGGAACAGAATGATTCAGTTGAATCAGGATCTGCAGGGTGGAACCTCCGATCAGATTCTGTTTGGCGAAGAGTTTGGCAAGCTGGCCAAACGGATGAGTTTTGTCACTTCGGAACTCCAGATGCAGGTTCTTAAAATGCGGATGATCCCGGTGGAAAAGGTGTTCAAAAAATTCCCCCGTATTGTCCGGTCGTTGGCCCGTGATCTGGGCAAAGAAGTAGACCTGCAGATCTTCGGTGAGGAGACCGAGCTTGACCGTTCGGTAGTAGACGAAATTGGTGACCCGCTGATCCACCTGATTCGTAACGCCATGGACCACGGCCTTGAGACACCGGAAGACCGCCTGGCTTCCGGCAAGCCCCGCACCGGTATCCTTATTCTGGCTGCGGTACACGAAGGCAACTCTATCATTATCAGCATCAAGGATGATGGTCGTGGCATTGATACCGACCGGGTCGGGCGCAAGGCGATTGAAAAAGGGCTGATTACTGAAGATCAGTTGGCCGCAATGAGCCAACGCGAGATGTTTGACCTGATATTCCTGCCCGGTTTTTCCACCAAAGACCAGGCCTCCGATCTCTCGGGACGGGGCGTCGGTATGGACGTGGTCAAGACCAACATTAAGAAACTGAATGGTCTGATTGAGATCAAGAGCGAAAAAGGGATGGGGTCTGAATTCATCCTGCGGCTGCCCTTGACCCTGGCGATCATCCAGTCTCTGCTGGTGGAAGTTGAAGGTGAAATATATTCTATTCCGCTGGCCTCGGTGCTGGAAACCCTGCGGGTTGACCAACGGGAATTTCACGTTATCGGTGGACAGGAAGTTCTGAAATTGCGAGACATGGTTCTGCCTCTGGTTCGCCTGGAGCAGATTTTTAACGTAAAGCGCTGCCATGAGCAGGATAACTTCTGCTATATCGTTGTGATCGGTTCTGCTGACAAACGGGTTGGTCTGGTGGTAACACGCCTGGTCGGTCAGCAGGAAGTAGCCATCAAGTCGCTGGGTAAGTACCTGGCCAATGTCACCGGTATTGCCGGATCTACCATTCTGGGGGATGGCCGGGTAGCATTGATTGTTGATCCGGTCGGCATGGTTGATGGTGGCGAAGGTACGTCTGCCGGGCGTTAGCAGCACCAGTTAAGCAGAGAAAGGGACACAACGTGGCCATATCGGATAAGGATTTCGAATTACTACGCGACTTTATTTACAACCTGTGTGGTATGTACTTTCATACCACCAAAAAATATTTTCTCGAGAGCCGTCTGAGCAAGCGGATGGAGGCCACCGGCACCAAGACTGCCATGGATTATTATGGCCTGCTGAAATCCCCCCGTGGCGGCGAGGAACTGCGCTTTCTGCTTGATGAGGTAACCACAAACGAGACCTATTTCTTCCGCTGTGTGCCCCAGCTGAACGCCATTGAAACCAAGTTTTTACCTGAAATCGTTGAGGCCAAAAGCAAGATGGGATTCCGCAAACTGCGGATCTGGAGTGCAGCATCATCTTCCGGTGAAGAGGCCTACACTCTGGCCATGATTCTGCTCGAAAAGAGAGCTACCATTCTCAAGGACTGGATCATCGAGATCATCGGTACCGATATTAATGAAACCGTGGTTGCGCAGGCCAAGGAAGGTGTTTACAACGCCTACTCGGTCCGCAACGTACCGGATCTGTACAAGAGGAAATATCTCAAAGAAGAAGGTGGAAAATTCATTCTTTCTCCGGAGGTGAAAAAATTTGTCACCTTCAATAAGATGAATCTGTATGACGACACCAAAATGGTCTTTATGAAGAGCTTTGATTTCATCTTTTGCGCCAACGTCCTGATCTATTTCGATCTTGCCTCAAAATCAAAGGTCGTTCAACACTTCTATAACAACCTGCAACCTTACGGCTACTTCTTTGTTGGTCAGTCAGAATCCCTTCACGGTGTAAACGACAAATTCAAGACCGTCCATTTTCCAGGCGGTTTTGGTTACAAGAAATAGCGGGAGACCCCACGATGGATAAACAGGCAATGATGGAAACAGCTCGCCAGATGGTGGCCGGGATAGATGATCTGCCCACGATTCCGGTGGTCGCAACACAGGTACTACAGCTGCTTGACAATCCTGATGTGAATGTTGACAAGGTTGCAGACCTGATGCTGACTGACCAGGTTATGACCGCCCGGGTCATGAAGATGGTGAACTCACCAATTTATCGTCCCTCCCATGAAATTACGTCGCTTAAACGTGCCCTGGTGTATCTTGGCATTCGTCATATCAAGGAAATTGCCCTTACTTCATCGTTTATCAGCGCATTTGAAGACAAGGGTGGTGCGATCGATATCAGCACTTTCTGGGCTCACGCCTTCGGGGTCGGCATGGTTTCCAAGATCATTGCTGAAAAGATCCGGTACCCGGATGTAGAAAAAGCGTACCTTGCCGGTATTGTACATGATATCGGTGAAGTCGTGCTGAGTTACTATCAGCCAGAGATCTTTGCAAAAATTCTTTGCGATATAAAGGAACATCCGGTACGTCTGGTTGACCTGGAACAGGAAGCATTCAAGACCACCCACAATGAAATTGGTTACTGTATTGCGGAAAAATGGAACTTTCCTGAGGCCTACCGGGAAGTTATCCTGTATCACCACACCCCTCGTGAGGCGAGCAGTGATCCGGTTCTGTGTGCAATAGTCAATCTTGCTGACCTGTTCTGTTCGGTCAGGGATCTCTACTATGGTGTTGATGTCTGGGCAAGTTTCAACCTGTCTGAAGAAGAAGGCTGGGCGATTCTGAAAGAGCAACATCCTAATCTTGCCCAGTTTGATGTCGAGCGGTTTTGTTATGAACTTGACGATGCAGTACCGATTGTCAAGGAACTTGTAACGTCAATCTTTACCAAGGAATAAGCGGAGGCATGATGCTTTCTTCATCATCGGGTGTCAAAACCCGTGTTCTTATTGTCGATGATTCTTCCTTCATGCGGATGGCGATCAGGGGGATCCTGACCAAGGAACCATCCATTGAGGTTATCGGTACCGCCAGTGATGGGGTCGAGGGGGTGGAAAAGGCGATAGCGCTGAAACCTGATCTGATCACCATGGATGTCGAGATGCCCCGTATGGACGGAATCTCTGCCCTGAAACAGATCATGGCCAAGGCTCCTACCAAGGTTCTGATGGTCTCCACCCTGACCAACGAAGGGGCACGGGCAACTTTTGAGGCGCTGGATGCCGGAGCTCTTGATTACATCCCCAAGAACATTACTGACTCATCTGAAGCTCAAAATGTTTTTCGGGATGAGCTGCTTAAAAAAGTGCGTGAAGCAACCCGTTCACACATTATACGCCCCTCCGCCGGGCTTGCGATGCCACGCTCTTCCACTCTGTCAGCGGCTCCGCAACGTGCTGTGGTAAAAACATCAAAGATACATGCAAAAAAAATTACCCATGTCGGTATCGGGGCATCAACCGGTGGACCGGTGGCGCTGCAGGAGGTTATCTCCCGGATCCCGATGAATTTCCCGTACGGTATTGTTGTAGCGATCCATATGCCCAAGGCCTTTACCGGCCCCTATGCTGATCGTCTGAACGCAAAATGCTCTATTACGGTCAAAGAGGCTGTTGATGGCGAACCGATCAAGCCGGGAGTCATCCTGGTTGCCCCTGGCGGCATGCACACGCAGGTGGTTCGTGGCGGTGGCGGTTTGGTCGTTAAAACAGCTCCAACGAGCGCTTATCCCCAGTATGTCTATATTCCATCAGTAGACCTGATGATTTCATCAATGGCAGAAGCAACTGCCGGATCAATGCTGGGGGTTGTATTAACCGGTATGGGCAACGACGGCTTTAAGGGGATGCAACTGCTGAAGCAAAAAGGCGGGGTAACGCTGGTGCAGGATGAGGCAACCTCAACTATTTACGGTATGCCCAAAGCCTGTGTAGATGGTGGTGTGGCTGATGAAGTACTGCCACTGGGGCAGATCGGCTACGAAATCGGCAAGTTTATGGGGTAATGGCAGGCCTGGGTATCAGGGGCCTGCCAGGGGTATCAACGTATTTGCTGGAACAGCAGGGAAGCGGAGTGTGCCTATGTATTCTCCGGCAGAGTATATGGACGCCTGCCCTGCAGGAAGTACTAGCCCGCTGTTGTTTTTCATGCTGAAGGAGAAGGAGGGCAGTGGGCCGCTGCTGATCTGCTCCTTTTCCACCGGCAGTTGCCATTCTGCCAGCCGGGGAGAACCGCCGAGCGGCAATGGGTAACTCTGCTGCGGGGAGGCTGCTGACAATGCTGCCGGTACAACCCTGACAACATAGCCTTCCGGTATATCAGTGACGTCTGCCAGCATAGTCAGCTGTGCGATTCCACTCCCTTTCAGACGTATCTCATAGCGAGGACTCCAGCTGCCGTCCTTCAGAATGGCAGCGATTCTGATCCGGGCGGTTGCCGGTAAAACGACAACTCTGACGGTTGGCCCTGCTGATCCTTTTTTACTTAAACTCGCCAAACGAGCCTCAACCCGCTTCAGCTCCTGTTCTGTTTTCCTGCGTGCCGTATAGACTGACTCAAGCTGCGCAATGGCAAAATCGGTTCCCTGACGAACCGATGCCAGCGGGTCGGGATTTGTCTTGCTTTTGCGGGGTGCTTTGGAGCTCTGCGATTTAGCTGCAGCGGCAAAGATCCCTTCGCGATGTTCCAGTGCTTTCATCCGGTCCTGTAGCCGACTCTTCTGTTCAGTCAGGGCATCAAGTTCCTTCTGCAATTTGTCCGGAAATCTGGCCGGTAACAGCTCCACCAACCCGATGGTTCCGTTTTCCAGCGGCTTGACCCGCAGGGTCCCTTCCTTGATCTGTGCCGGTAATGTCAGCTCAACAACTCCCTTTTTTGCCGTACCCTCAAGCTCTATCAGAGAACCGTCACTGTAAACAGTCAACTCCCGTGTCGCTGCCAGCGCCGTGCTGCAGGTAACAGATAACGTCAGAAAAAAGACCAGATAGCGCAGGATCATCAGAATCCCCCCAGCTGTAAAATAATGCGGAACTGCTCTTCGGTGAGCGGCTGAATCGAGAGGCGGCTACGGTTAACCAGGGGCATACCGGCAAGCCGGGGATGCTCACGGATTACGGCCAGAGGTACCTCAGAGGGGAACGCCCGGTCTGCCTGAACATCTACCATGTACCAGATCGGTTTATCCGGTGTAGCCTTGGGATCAAAGTGGTCGGCAGTGGGGTCAAGGGCGGTATGATCCGGATATCCTTCCCGTACCACCGTGCAGAGCCCCACAACTGCCGGTTCAGGGATGGAACTATGATAAAACAGTACCCGGTCTCCGGGCTTGATTTCATCCCGCAGAAAGTTGCGGGCCTGAAAGTTACGCACCCCGTCCCACTGCTCGGTGGCGTTTGGTCGCGCCTGCAGATTCTGGAAGGAAAAGCAACCCGGTTCTGATTTAAAGAGCCAGTAGCGCATGGTCAGCTCAGCAGATGAACGAACAGGCCGCTACGCAGCTTCGGTTCAAACCAGGTGGATTTAGGCGGCATGATCTGATCTTCGTCTGCCAGATCCATCAGCTCCTTGATGCCGGTGGGATACAGGGAAAAAGCCACGCAGTACTCAGTGCTGTCCACCAGTCGCACCAGCTCTTCCACACCGCGAATTCCTCCCACGAAGCTGATCCGCTTGTCTGTGCGGGGGTTCTCAATGCCAAGCAGGGGATTCAGCAGATGGTTCTGCAGGATTGAGACATCCAGACGCCCTACGGTGTTTTTTTCATCGGTCAGCCCGGCTTTGGCCTGCAGGCAGTACCACTGGTTGTTCAGGTACATGCCAAACTGGTGACGTTCCTTGGGCAAGAACGCTTCTGAGACTGGCACAACGTCAAAAGAAGTTTTCAGCTGGTTGAGAAACTGAGTGGTGTCAAGACCTTTAAGATCCTTGACTACCCGGTTATACGGCATGATGTTTAATTGGCTTTCAGGAAAGATAACGGTCAGAAAGAAGTTGTACTCTTCAGCGCCGGTATGATTCGGATTGGCGGCCTTACGCAGATCCCGTACCTTGGCTGCTGCTGCACTGCGATGATGACCATCAGCCACATACAGGGTGGGTATGGCGGCAAACAGTCCGGTCAGATGCTCAATCAGGTAAGGGTCAGCCACAACCCAGAGTGCATGGGAAACACCGTCAGAGGTGGTAAAGTTGTAGTCAGCAGGCTCATTACTGGCACTCTGCAGAATTTCTTCCAGCTGCGGGTGTGAGCGGAAGATGTAAAAAACCGGTTCGTCATTGGCATCCAGGGTGTCAATGTGTTTGATCCGGTCCTCTTCCTTGTCTGCCCTGGTATGTTCATGCTTTTTGATCACGCCGGACTGATAGTCGTCCACAGCTGCGCAGGCCACCAGACCGGTCTGGACAATGGAACCCATGCGCTGGCGGTAGATGTAATAGCAGGGGACCGTTTCCCGGATCAGCATCTTCCGCTCGATAAAGCGCTGCAGGTTCAGCTTGCCCTGGCTGTGCACCTCGTCAGCATGGGGATCAACCGAGGATGGCAGGTCAATTTCCGGCCGGGAAATATGTAAAAATGAGTCACTGTTGCTGTCGGCCATCTGACGCGCCTCCTCCACATCCATCACATCATAGGGAAGGGAGGCCACGCGGGGGGCCAGGTGAACGGGAGGGCGCAATGCCTCAAACGGTTTGATGATAGCCATGGTCTGCTCCTGCTTACTGGATATAGCGTCGTGCGCCGACAAAGCGGCGTTCAAAGTAGGATTCGTCAATTGCTGCAATCTTTATATCTTCCCCCCGTTTGGGGGCATGGACAAATTTGCCATTACCAACATAGGTGCCGACATGGTTGATGGACGACTCAGAGGCGCCAAAAAACACCAGATCGCCATCCTGCAGTTCTGTGCGGGAAATCGGGTTACCGGCCTTGAACTGCTCCCGTGAGGTGCGGGGAATGTTGACACCGCAGAGATTGTAAACCGCCTTGGTAAAACCGCTGCAGTCCATGCCATCTACCACGGTGGTGCCGCCCCACTGGTAGGGAATCCCCACAAACCGTTCTGCTGTGCGGGCCGCTATGAATCCCAGATCCCGTTCTCCCGGTTTGGTTACTGCTGGTTTGGCAGTACCAGGTTCTTCAATCGGCAGCCCCAGTTCGTTGGTTGGCGGCGGATAGGGTTTGGGCAGCTTGCGTAGTTCTGGCTGGTTCTGTTTGATGACCTGCTGGCTGGGGGCAGCAAATACCACCTCTTTTGGTGGGGCAATGTAGTAGCTGTCAATCAGCTTGTCCGATACCAGCCGGTTGGCAACAGCGCGGGCCTTGTCTTTACTGGAGAAGTCACCGAACCGCACGGCATAGATTCCGTTATCCTTGCGGTAGTAAAACGCCTCAATCCCCTTATCCTGCAAGCGGCTGGTAAAACGTTCGGCATTTTTAACATCGGAAAAGGCCCCCATCTGGATCGCGTATCCCAGACGGCTGATCCCCTTGGCGTACTTGACGCTGCTGGCGGTCTTTACAGTTTCCGGTCTGCCTGCTTTCCCTTGGGAGGCTGCACAACCGGGAGCCGCTGAAAGACCAAGTACAAGAAGGGAAAAACAGCTGATATGCGCCAGATGCTTCATCGTTTAATCCTCGTCTTTGACATCCCGCCTGACACCCATCAGAAACGGGATCACAAAATCTTCAAGGGCCCCGTCCAGCACGGCATCCGGATTGCCAG
>CAXNJF010000003.1:0-17688 GCA_964202585.1 Trichlorobacter sp.
AATCAGGAGCAGTACATAAAGGCAAAGCAGGATATACTTGACAAGCTTGAAAAGTAAGATCCCGGGTCGGAACCCGGGATATCTGATTGTCAGTGCTTTTCTGGTTACCGGGGTGTCTGCTCTGCTGCCAGACTTGGCGTTCTGTTCGGCAGCGTCCATGCAGGCGCCCCCCAGAGTATCTCATCAGCATGTCGCCCACGAACATGAGCCTGAAACGTCTGTTGTCAGGCTTGTGTTTCTGGGAGCAATCGATTTGTACCGGCAAAAAATATCGCCGACAAGCGGCGCACGATGCGGTTTTTCCCCCTCCTGTTCCGCTTACGGTCGGCAATCGGTAAAAGAATACGGACCGGTCCAGGGGGTCATGATGACCGCTGATCGACTGACCCGTTGTAATTTCTTTAAAGGACCTGATCAGGATTATTTTTTCCTTCCCGATGGCTTGTTGTTTGATCCCCCCTCCAATAATGCACTGAGTGAACAATGATGCGATGCCTCGTCTGCCGTCTGCTGCTGATGCTGTTCCTGCTTCTGCCCGCCTCCCTGTACGCAAGCCAGTCTGGATTGATACTGACGGATGATCTCCTGCTGAAGCTTGGAGATGCCTTCGTCGCCGAGGGAGATTACTACCGTGGCATAACGGAATACAAAAAACTGCTGATCCTGTTTGCCGATTCTCCGCAGGCAGATTCCGCCCTCTTCAAGATAGGCATGGCCTATTATCAGGGCGAGGAGTATGAACCGGCCGCCCGCAGCTTTGCTGCGCTCAGAACCCGTTATCCCCGGAGCAGGCATGCTGGACAGGCCGCTTATCAGCAAGGGCTCAGTCTGGTAAAATTGCATCAGCCGGAAAAAGCACATGAAGCGTTTGCCGCTGCTGCCGTGCCTGCTATCCCAAAGACGGAAGATGTCCGTACGGCATCATTCGGGATGGCGATTGCAGCGTTTGACCAGCATGACCTTGCAGCCAGCCGTTCGGCGCTTGAGCAGTTCGTGCAACAGCACCCCCGGGACCGTGGCGCATCACAGGCCAAAGAGGCGATTACACTGCTTGATCAGAGCCGGTATCAGCCATCAAAATCACCTCTGCTTGCAGGGGTCTTGTCTGCCCTGGTGCCCGGTAGCGGGCATATCTATGCAGGTCATTACGGAGATGGCATTACCTCGCTGCTTCTGAACGGGCTTTTTATTGCCGGGACTGTCGTTGCAGTTCAGCAGGAAAACTATGCGGTGGCCGGCGTGACCGGACTGATCGGCCTTCCTTTTTATATCGGCAATATTTACGGCGGTGTCAACGCTGCAACCAAATGGAATCTGGGGATCAGAAAAGACCTGAGGGGCAAGCTGACGCTCGTCCTTGAATATCCGTTTTAAGGTCGTCTTCGGCACCTGCATTAAGCAGATAAAACTCATGCAACTTGGCTTGCAGCAGCTTCTTGTCGGGCAACTGGGTCTGGTATTCGGCAATCATGGCAGGTGAGAGCGAACGGCTGAGGGCGTACTCCACCACCTCGGCATCCTTGCTGGCGCAGAGCAATACGCCAATGGCCGGGTTTTCGTGGGACTTCTTCACGTCACGATCAAGCGCCTCCAGATAAAAGCCCAGTTTACCCAGGTATTCCGGCTCGAATCGCCCGACCTTCAACTCTATTGCCACCAGGCAATTCAGCCCCCGGTGGAAAAACAGCAGATCCAAGGCAAAATCCCGGTTACCGACCTGCAGCGGAAACTCTGAGCCGACAAAACAGAAGTCGTGCCCCAGCTCAATGAGAAACTCTTTCAGCCTGAGCAACAATCCCTGGTGCAGATCAGATTCATCATGCCCATCCGGCAACTCAAGAAATTCTACCAAATAAGAATCCTTGAAAACGTTAAGAGCGTCCGGGTGAATTTGTGTCAGCACTGCTGACACTTTTGGCGGATGAAGTACCGTGCGTTCAAACAGTGCTGTCCGGAACTGCCGTTCAAGCTCTCTCGTACTCCACTTCTCTTTGATGGCGAGCCGCAGGTAAAACTCCCGTTCCTCCTCGCGTTTACTCTGGCTGAGGATGATCAGGTTATGTGTCCATGTTAATTGTCTCAGCAGTGCCGAGACTTTTTCATCACCTTGATATGTCTCAAAAAATTGCCGCATACGAAAAAGATTTCGACGGGTGAATCCCCGCAATCCAGGCTGAGTACGGGCAATGTAGGCAGCAAGCTGCTCCACCACACCGTCACCCCATTCCGCGACTTCAATCTTGCGGCTGATATACGCGCCCACCTGCCAATACAGCTCAATCAGGGTCGTGTTGACCGACTGAAACGCCTGTCGGCGTGCGGATTGGATCAGGTTGACCACTTCGGCAAATGCGGTATCTGCTTGATTGATATGTGCCGGTTTTTCCATAAGTATCTTTAATTCCTATGAATTGGTGGCATCCATCTGTTGAAGTCCGCTTTGATTTCAAACCCCTCGAATTCGAGGGGTTTAAAATCAATATTATGTAATCGCTCCCATATACCTAAAAACTCAATAGTGTTACGGTTTCTCATCCAGTTCTGGATAACATGATCTGATCGGTCAGGCTCTTTGTGCTTAGCGATATCCGTCAGGGAAATATACTCATCACTTGTCTGATTGAGTACAGTGATGGCTGTTCCTTGAACCTCAATGATACTCTTTTTTGCTTTGCTCATATTTTCATCCTTTACTGGGTGAAGGCACGTTGTTACTTATCCCTCAGCTTTCTCTTGCCCAGCGGCTTCAGCTTTTTGTATAGCAACCTGCCAGCGACGCGCCACCAGCCAGAGCATCAAAGCTGCCTGGATTACCGCTGACGGCAGAGAGATCCACCACCGGTCATGCAGCGGCCAGAACAGGGCTGCCGCCCCTTTTGCATCCATGGTGTGCAGGATGACCGGCAGCAACCCGTAAAACAGGGCAAAGAGCAGGATTGCAAAAAGATCGGCACGTTGCGGACGACGGCTGAGATTCAGAAAAAGAACCAGGCCGATATCCCTCGTCAAAAGCGCCACCATACTGATCAGTATGGCCCGCTGTGCAAACGGCGTAGCTCCGTCCATCAGATTTTCCGGAACACAGAGCAGCAGAACAGCCGTTATGAGTACAAACGGAACGGTTACCAGCCAGCAGGGCATCCCCTCGGCAAAACGGCGCCAGTTCCGGCCTTTAAACGTATCCACCAGACATCGTGCAGCAACCGGGTCTTTCCGTTCCAGAAAGAGTATCAGGTAGGTCAGGGTTGTGGCTACCCCCAGTGCGATAGCCAGATAGAGGGAAAGTGCCGGATGTTTGGCATCGGTTCCGGCAAACCCGGCCAGATAGACCATCAGAAACAGCACAAACCCTGACCAGGCCAGCGGCAGAGAGCGGATTTTAAACTCGGCGCGCAACTGATTATGCACCCCCAGCAACGCCCACCCAAGAAACAGCAGAATTGATACCAGTGCAAAATCAATCTGGACTATTTCAACCCCGTACCAACTGACGTTCTTCATCTGCATCATTAAGGCTGATACCGGCGAGATGGCAAAGAACCCCAGCAACATGATGGCGGAAGATTGCGAACGGGACAGGCTGCGGCTTCTGATGATTGACTGGAGGCTGGCAAGCAGGGCCAGGGCTTGCATCAACAAGCCGCTTAGTACCAGCAGTATAACCACCTTTGCAGCCGGTACCCCATCAGGTTTGAGATCGGCGGCCAGCAGGTAGAAAAAAAGGCAGATGGCACCGCCATACCAGGGGTAGATGGTGCTGCCCAGCAGCTTTCCCCACCCCAGACTCCAGGGACTGATTGAAGACATCCGCTGCCAGTCCCAGGTCCGTTCGCGGATTTCACCAAGAACAGATTCGGCAGACTGGCGGACACCCCAAAGAAAAGTCAGGGCGATAAACAGTGACAGGGCGAGCCCTTTGACCCCGTTGCCGAACTGATGGTCGTCCATCAGCCAGGCCAGAAAGAACATCGCCACCAGTGTCAGCGGCATACCGAGCAAACGTAACGGCGTCAGTTCAAGCCAGAGATTTCTGCGAAATTCGGGATTACCTGTCATGGATGCATCTCCTTGACTGTTGCCAGATAGGTGTCCTGCATACTGCGCCGTCCGGGACCAAAGCTGCAGATCGGGGCTCCTGCGTCAAGCAGGCTCTTCAAGAGCCGGTACTGATCTTCAGGCTGATCGCTGTAGATGAATGAAATACCGTTTTCTTCCACAGACAGCTCTGACACCCCCTCCTGCAGAGCCAGTTGTTCCGCCAGTCGGGGAACCGGTCGCGTCAGCGCCAGTGTCAGACGGGTCGTTGCTGCCACAGCTGAGCTCCCCCGCACCGACTGCTGCGATACAATCCGGCCCTCCCGCAGCACCAGCATGTCCGTTGAATATTCTTCAAGCTCGGAAAGGATATGCGAGGAAACCAGCAGAGTCATCCCCTGATCCCGCAGGGCAAGAAACAGTTCAGCCAGTGCATGTCTGGCTTCAGGATCCAGCCCCGAAGCCGGCTCATCCAGCAGCAACACCTTCGGTTCGTGGACAATCGCCTGGGCTATGGCCAGGCGCTGACGTTGTCCACGTGAAAGCGTTCCTGCCTGAGCCGTCAGCTTTTCTGCAATTCCCAGACGGGTGGCAGCGCGCAGGGATACCTCATCCTGCCGGGAAGAGGGAATTCCGTTGATGGCTGCAGCATGCAACAGGCATTGCCGTACCGTCAGCCCCTCATACAGGCCGAAAAAATCAGAAAGGTACCCCAACTGCCGATGACATCCCCGAGGGTCTGCCAAGGCAGCAACCTGGTTGATCATGATCGTGCCTGCCACCGGCTCATCCAGCGCGGCAAGACAGCGCAAAAGGGTGGTCTTGCCGGCGCCGTTCGGCCCCACCAGGGCGGTAATACTGTTGGCGGGAAGGGAAAACGTAACGCTATCCAGGGCTCTCACACCGGGATAATCAAACGTCAACTGTCGGACATCAATCAATGGGCACCTCACAGCGGTAGTTTCTGCAAAGAATTATGTGGTTATAACGGCAGTTCATACGGCAACTGCGCTTCATGCCCGGATTCCAGCAGTTCTCTGAACTGGCAGACCAGCCGGTAGGTGATCCCCCACAGAAAAGCCTTGCCCGGCAACCCCAGATCAATGGCCGGCGCTTCAAGCAGCTTGCCGCCAAAACTGACCCTGGCCGTCATCTGGCGTTGGGGGTGAGCCAACTGCTGCAGATCATACCAGAAGGCATCATGGACTTCGTCTGACAGAACGGGGTATATCGGTTCGTGCAAGCCGTACACAAAGCAGGAAACCCGTACCGGCAGGTTGGTGCCGACAATATCGGACAACCGCCCCAGATAGGCAGCCGGTGAAAGATCAACCCCCACCTCTTCCAGAGTCTCCCGTTCTGCGGTATCTCGCAGAGTTGTATCAACCGGATCACGGCGGCCGCCAGGAAAACCGATATTGCCGGACCAGGGATCAGCGGGATGGTGGGCCCGTTCGATAAAAAACAGTTCCGGACAGCTGCCGGTATAGCGCAGCATCAGAGCCACTGCAGCCGGTTTGCGGTCATCGGCAGGGCAGGAAGCCGGCAGGGTACGGGCAAGCTTTTGAGAAATACTATCAAACCATGTTGAGCTGGACATGGCCGGCACTTTACACCGCTTTACCTTTCAGGTGCAAGAATCACTGACAACCGCTTGAGAAACCATGCAAAACAGGTATACTGCAAACAATTTGACTCTGTGCGATGAAAGTGATCGTTTATGACTATCCGTACACAACTGATCCTGCTGGTGCTGGTGCCATTTTTGTGCGCTCTGGCTGCAACGGGAGGCCTGTTCTACACCCAGCGCATCACCACCCTGACCACCCAGGGGACAGCCCAGCTTGCACCGCTGACCAATGAGCTGCATGATTTTATCCTGTTCCTGCAGGAGCCGCCCCCCGGTTCCGGGCAACCGGCTCAGTACCATCTGCAGGCCGCCCGCAACCGGATCAGCAGCCTGAGCGTGGGGATGAAAACATATTCTCCCGCCCCCACGGCTGAGGAGCGTAACCTGATCGACAAACTGAACGGGGTTCCCGAACGGCTGTCAAAGCAGCTTGATCAGGCCACACGGGGCAGTGTCACCTTGTCCAGCCGTGGAGCGGTCTTGCTGACACAGGAGCTCAAGTCGGTCCTGCCGGTGATTGAGCAGCTGAACAACTACTACGGGCGGACTCTGCAATCCACAACCCTGCAGATCAACCAGCTCAACCTGATCCTGCTGCTGGCCGCTGCTGCCTGGCCCCTGCTCTTTTCGGTACTGCTGTATCGTACTCTGGCCCGGCCACTGGCGCAGCTGAAAGAGGGGGTAGCCGCCATTACCCGTGGCGATCTCTCCTGCCGTCTTTCCTTCCGGTCTGCCGGTGAATTGGGACGGCTTGCAACAGACTTTAACAAGATGGTTGAGATCCGCCAGAAGACTGAAGGTTCTGCAAAAATAGCAGAAGAACGGTTAAAGGAGCTCTTTGAAAACCTGCAGATGGCGACGGTCTGCCTGGATCCCAACGGAGCGGTCAGCTATTGCAACGACTACCTGCTCCGGATAAGCGGTTACAAACGTCACGAAGTGATCGGCAAGAACTGGTTTGACCTCTTCATTCCTGATCCTGAACCGGTCAAACAGTTGTTCATCCGCATGATAGAAAAAGGGGAGGTTACCCACCACTATCAAAACGAGATTCAGACCAAAAGCGGCGAGCGATGCATGGTGGCCTGGAATAACACCCTGGTGCGGGATCAGGATGGCGCTATTACCGGCATCACCAGTATCGGGAGCGATATTACGGAACAGTATGCTGCGGAACAGGCTTTGGAGCAAAGCCAGCGCACCCTGCGCTCACTGGTGGACGGCAACCCTGAATCGCTTTATCTGGTTGATCGTAACGGAGTGGTACAAACCGCCAACAGCACCTTTGTCCGGCGTCTCAACAAAGGGATGAAGCAGGTGGTCGGCAGCAGGATTGACGAACTGTTCAGCCCTGAGGTTGCCAAGGAGCGCCGCGCGCGAATTGAACAGGTTTTTACCACCGGACAGCCGTTGGTATTCAGCGACACCCGTGACCTGTGGCAGTTTGAACATCACCTTAACCCGGTCCACAGGATTGACGGCAGCGTTGAATCGGTTTCCATCCTTTCGATTGATATTACCGACAAACGCCGCATAGAGGATGAGCTGAAAAAGAGTAACGAGCAGTTACGCAGCGCTAACGAAGAATTGGAACAACGGGTAGCCCAGAGGACCGTTGAGCTGACCCGGCTCAATCAGGAGCTGGTACAGGCCCGTGACGCGGCAGAAAAAGCAAGCCGTTCAAAGAGCGCTTTTCTTGCCAACATGAGCCACGAGATCCGCACCCCGATGAACGCTATCCTGGGGCTGGTGCATCTGGCGCTGCAGACCGACCTGACCCACAAACAGCGTGAATACCTTGATACGGTCAGCAGTTCGGCTCAGTCACTCCTGGGCATCATTAATGATATTCTTGATGTATCCCGGATTGAGGCCGGGCGGCTGGAAATGGAACAGATCCAGTTTTCGCTGGAAGGAGTGGTGGCGCGTTCTGTTGCCCTGCTCTCCATGAAGGCCAGAGACAAGGGGATCAGCCTTGAACAGCAGATACCGTCTGATATTCCTGACGCTCTGGTCGGGGATCCGTTACGACTGGAACAGATCCTGGTCAACCTGCTGGGCAATGCCGTCAAATTTACCGAACAGGGCAGCATCATGCTACAGATCGGTCCTGGACCAGCACAGGGGGCACCGGACCGGCTGGCGCTTGAGGTAACCATCAGCGACACCGGCATCGGTATGAACGAACAGACCATGACCAGGCTGTTCAGGCCGTTTTCCCAGGGAGATTCCTCCACTACCCGCACCCACGGAGGCACCGGGCTTGGCCTGACCATCTGTCGCCATCTGGTTGAGATGATGGGGGGGACGATCACCGTTGAAAGTCAGCCGGGAAAAGGCAGCAGCTTCAGCTTCATCGCCATCTTCGGTGTTGGTGAGTCTGCGAAACGCAAAGGCAGACGAGCAGAACGGGGCGCTCTGGTACAGCGTTATCAATCGCTCAAAGGGTTGCGGCTGCTGATTGCAGAAGACCACCCGATCAACCGCCAGATTGTTCGCGAGGTTCTGGAGGCGGTGGGGGTCCAGGTTGAAACGGCCAACAACGGTCGTGAAGCAGTGGCATTTATGCAGGATCACGGCGATACGGTGGATCTTGTTTTGATGGATATCCAGATGCCGGTCATGGATGGCTACGTGGCAACCAGCGAGATTCGCCGCCGCTACAGCCGTAACCGTTTGCCGATTGTTGCCATGACCGCCCATGCACTGCGTGAAGAGCGTGAACGGTGTCTTGCGGCAGGCATGAATGAACACCTGCCCAAACCGGTTGTCGTAGAAAATCTGTATGAGCTGTTGGCCCGCTTGACTGATCGGCCTCCTGAAACAGGCAGTACTGATGATTGCTCACGGGAGGAGCATGACAGCCGGCTGGAACCGTTCCCGGAGCAGTTGCCCGGCATCACGATTGATACTGCCCTGAAGCGGGTCAACGGCAATAAACGTCTGCTGAAACAATTGATCAGAATCTTTGTTCAGGAACACCAGGGGATGCCGGACGAAATCCGTCATCTGATCGCAGACAACGAGCTGACTGCTGCCGGCCGATTGATCCACGGCCTGAAAGGGGTGGCCGGTAACCTCTCGGCAGACCGCCTTCAGATAGCGGCGGCCAATCTGGAAACCGCCTTGAAAAATCAGGATTCCGTTGCTGCCGGGTCACTCCTGCCGCTGCTGGAAGCGGCCCTGGCCGAAGTGTATACTGCTGCAGCCCTGCTGGCAGAACCGGACTCACAGGAAGAGGGCTTTACATCCGGTTCAACGGCAGAGGTAGCCCCTTTGCTTAGTGAGCTGCAACATCTGCTGGAGATTCATTCCCTGGATGTCGCTACCCCTCTCAACCGGCTGCGCAGTCTGATGCCTCCCGGTGATGAACGGACCCAGCTTGAAGCCCTGGCTGATGCTGCACAACGTCTTGACTATCAGCAGGCCCTGATGATACTGCATACACTGGCTGAAAAAAGCGGCAGCGGCAAGGAGAACCTGTGACCCCGGAACGTGACGGAAAATTGATGATTCTACTGGTGGATGACGCCCCCACCAATATCCAGATGCTGAATGAGACCCTGAAAGACGGTTACCATCTCTTCTTTGCCACCAATGGCCGCGATGCGCTGCGAATCGCCTCGGAATCTTTGCCGGACCTGATTCTGCTGGATGTCATCATGCCGGACATGGATGGCTACGAGGTCTGTCGCACACTGAAAGCTGATCCGACCATGCGTGACATCCCGATCATCTTCATCACCGCCATGAATCAGCAGGAAGATGAGGCGATCGGCCTGGAACTGGGAGCTGTCGATTACATTGTAAAACCGTTCAATCCCACCATTGTCAGACTGCGGATCCGTAACCAGATTGAACTGAAACGTCAGCGCGATCTGCTTGCCCGGCTTTCGCACCTGGACGGGCTGACCGGCATCCCCAACCGGAGGGCGCTGGATGAAGCACTTGGCCGTGAATGGCGGCGGGGCAGCCGCTCACTGAAGCCGCTTGCGTTGCTGATGATGGATATTGATTACTTTAAAGCCTACAACGACAGCTGTGGCCACCTGGCAGGTGATGATTGTCTGCGGGCTGTTGCCCAGTCACTGAAGGTTCCCATGGGGCGGGCTGCAGACTTTGTGGGGCGCTACGGTGGCGAAGAATTTCTGGCCATCCTGCCTGAAACCGATGAGGCCGGAGCATTAGTGGTAGCCCAGGAAATTCTGGAGGGGGTTGCCGGTTTGAATATTGCTCATCCTGCGTCTCTTATTGGTGAACGGATTACGGTAAGTATCGGTTTTGCCACCGCTGTTGCCCATCGTGAACATCAACCTGACTGTCTGCTGCAGGCTGCAGACAAAGCACTCTATCAGGCCAAACAGGAAGGACGTAACCGGATTGTTGCAGCCCCTGTGCTTTCCTGCTGATCTGTCATGCCCAAGGAGCTGACCCACTGGTGGCTTGCCGCACAGGCACAGCGTCAACTCCCTGCTGATAGCCCGGTCTGCGGCCTGCTCAAACAAGAACAGGCCGCGTATCTGACCGGGACAGTACTGCCCGATACCCTGCTGCATCTGATTCGTGGCCACTGGAGTACAACTGCACTACGACTTGCCCATACGTTTCATGAACCGCCTGGAAACAGTTTTGCGCCGCTGGTTTGGTTCGTGGAAGCACAGGGGCAGGAAGCAGGCTCTCAATCTTTTCCTTGTCCCTTGCCCCTTGCCCCTGCCGTTACCGCCTGCCTTTTAGGTGTCGCCGCCCATATGGAGGCGGACATCGTCTTTCACCCCTACATCTGTGCTCTCTCGGGCAACGACATCGGTCTGCATTACCGGTATGAAACAGAACTGGATCTCTGGCTACTTCAGGGAGAAAAAAAACCACCGGTCTGGAGGTTGAAGGAGTTGTTGAGCGATCATGTCAGGGAGGCAGCCGCGACTGTTGCACAAGGTCTTTTCGACCCAGGGCAGGAGCTGTCTCGATCAACCGTCATGCAGGCGCTGCAGCTGCACAGCAGCATTCAGGGCCTGTACGGTTCACCGTTCTGGCAACTGCTGGCCCGGGGACTGGCGCTGTTACCGCTACCGGCGCTGCGCAGCAGGCAGAAGCTGTTTTATCCCTTTAACTGGCAACAGGGCCGCAGTCTGCCTTGGCCAGATTGCTGGCTGGATCCGGCAACCGGCCAGCTGCGGCATGAATCACCGGAAGAACTCGCCACAAAAGCGGTGAACAGGATTACACAATTATTGTTCTGTATTGATCAGAAGGGGCTGCTGGCAGCCTTTCAACAACAGCCGGGAGAAAACCTGATAACCGGGTTGGCCAACTCTCCGGTCTGAATCAGGTAAGTTCGTCCACCAACGCAGAAAACAGCTGTATATTACGAGCCTTTTTAAGCCCCTTCAGCTGCTTTGCAAAGTCCGGGTCATCCATGCAGGCAAACACGGTCTTAACCTTGCCCAGAATCTGTTGTTCTCCGCAGAACAGCTGCTGATAACGACCAAGCAGCTCTGACAGATACTGGCGTAACATGGCGGCCCGCGCGGTACGCTCCGGCAGAGCAACAGTTCCGTGCCTGATCCGCTGAAACAACAGCGGGTCGGCAATAGCTCCCCTGCCCAGCATCAGGCCTGCCGCGCCGGTCTGCTCCAACAGCCGTAATCCGTCTGCTGCAGTCCGCACATCACCGTTGGCGATCACCGGCAGGCTGGTCTGTTGTACAACCCGGGCCGTAATGAGGTGATCAGCCAGCCCTGCATATTCCTGCTGCACCGTGCGGGGATGCAGCACCAGAAAATCCACCCTGGCAGATTCAAAGAGCGGCAGCAGCGAGAAGATCTGCTGTGGGTCATGGTAACCAGCCCGCAGCTTGATCGAAAAACTGCCTTTGATCACATCCCGCAGAGCCGGGATCAGTTCCTGCAGCAGTTCAGGCTGTTGCAGGATGCCACCACCGGTCAGTCCGGTGGTCATCCGGCCAAAAGGGCACCCCAGGTTCAGGTTGATATGGGCAGCACCGGCATCCTGGGCGATTCGCGCTGCAGCAACCAGTGCCCCGGTGCCGTGACCGATTAACTGTACCACCAGCGGAATCCCTGCTTCGCATGGCGCCATCTCTTGCAGGTCTGTGGCTGACAGCCGCTTGCTGGTTTCGCCGGGGGCCACCCGCATGAACTCGGTAAAGAGGGTATCTGGTTGAACCCATTGGGCAAACAGGTTGCGCAGGCCACGGTTGGTCAGCCCCTGCATCGGGGCCAGCATCAAAGGTTGGGTGTCGGGTGACCAGGGAAGAAAGTGTGGAGCTGAGGGGAGGGGCATAGCTGCTTCTACCAAACAAAAAAACAAGTCTTAGAATCTTAACGCAGAGAAAGAAGAGAGTTCCTCTGCCTCTCTGCGTTAAGGTTTGAATTAAAGAATCTCCACCAGCTCAACCTCGTAGGTCAGGTCTTCGCCGGCCAGGGGGTGGTTGGCGTCAAAGGTAACAGCCTTGTCGCTTACCTCAACCACTGTTACCTCCAGTTCTTCCTCATCTTCACCGGTCAGGATCAGGTCGTCGCCAACCTCCGGGTTCATGTCCTCCGGCAGCAGGTGCCGTTCCACCTCAAAAACCGCCTCGGCATCGTACTCGCCAAAGGCTTCGGCAGCAGGAATCATCACCGTTTTGGTCTCACCGGGAACCATGCCGATCAATGCCTCTTCCACCATGGGGAAAAAATCGTTCTCGCCAATAGTCAGTTCCATCGGGCCGTATTCGCAGCCGCAGTCATCACCGCAATCATCATCAGTGCAGCAGTCCTGCGCCTCAAGAGTGGTCTCAATAATGTTGCCGTCTTCCAGTTTGCCGGTAAAGTTAATCCGTACCTTGTCGCCTTTTTTTGCCTGTGCCATGGTTTGTAGCCTTTCATCTGTTGTTGGTGCTGAATAGTGGGGCATCGTAAAGGGAACCGGCCGGTTCGTCCAGTAAAATTCTTGTAACAGTCATGACTCTTTCGGTGGCAGCCAACGGTTCAGGACGCCCTTGAGCTCATCGCAATGGATCGGCTTTGGCAGATAATCGTTCATACCTGCGTTCAGGCACTTTTCCCGGTCTCCCTGCATGGCCCGTGCGGTCAGGGCAACAATCGGAATCTGCGGATTTTTGAGGCCGGTTGCCGGATCCCTGATTTTTTCAGTGGCCAGATACCCATCCATCAGCGGCATGCTGCAGTCCATCAGCACCAGATCGAACGCTTCTGTCTTGAGCAGGAACAGTGCTTCCTCTCCATCTGCAGCCAGTCCGGTGTGGTAGCCCAGTTTGTTGAGCATGATCTCGATCACCTTCTGATTCAGCTTGTCGTCCTCCACCACCAGAAGCCGGTAGTTGTGGGGAGAATGACCGGTTGTTCCGGTACATTCTGTCTGTTCTTGCAATCTGCAGTCCGGTTCGGTTGCCACCTCTAACGGTAGTCTGATGAAAAAGGTTGAGCCGACCCCTTCATTGCTTTCTACACTGATGGTGCCCCCCATCAGTTCTACCAGCTGTCTGGAGATGGCCAGTCCAAGTCCGGTGCCGCCAAATCTGCGGGTAGTGGAACCGTCTACCTGGCTGAAAGGGACAAACAGCTTGAGCAGGCCGACCTGCGGTATGCCGATGCCGGTATCGTTGATGCTGAAGTGGAGTGTGGTCTTGCCGCCTTCCTCCGGACCGGAAAACGCACTGATGCTGATGCTCCCCACGGTAGTAAATTTGATCGCATTCCCCAGCAGGTTAAATAAAACCTGGCTCAGCCGGCCTTGATCGCCCCAGTACAGATCCGGCAGCTCCGCATCTATCCGACTGAATATTTTCAACCCCTTGGCCTGGGCCTGCGGGTGGAGCAGGTTCACCGCCAGTGAAATGGTTTCCTTGAGAGAGAAGGCCCGGCGTTCAAGCTGCATCTTCTGGGCCTCTATTTTTGAAAGATCAAGGATGTCTCCGATGATCTTGACCAGATTCAGTCCGCTTTGCATGATGGCAGTAACAAACTGTTGCTGTTCTGTATTCAGGGGTGACATTTCAAGCAGTTGCGCCATGCCCAGTACGCCGTTCATCGGGGTGCGCAGTTCATGGCTCATGTTGGCCAAAAATTCACTTTTGGCGCGGTTGGACTGTTCTGCCGCGTCCCTGGCCTGTTGCATGGTGGTCTGCAGGTCTTTCAGTTCGGTAATATCAAGCATGGCACCGACAATACCGGCCAACTTGTCCTCGGCATCAAAAAAGGTGGCCTTGTTAAAGACAACGGTCCGGATGGTTTCGTCAGCGCTACGAACTTTCCATTCATATGACTGGCTGCCGGGATTGGCCAGCAGCTGCTGATCCAGCTCATCGTAGCGAACGGCAATATCGGGAGGGGCTATCTCAAAGACGGTCTTGCCGATGACCTGCGACTGCTCAAGACCGGTAAAATCCCTGAAGGCACGGTTACAGCCCAGATAACGACAGGAGGTGTCCTTATAAAAAATCGGGATCGGCATGGTCTCCAGCAGACTTGAGACGAAGAGGTCGTGACTTTTCAGCTTATGTTCGGTTTTCATCCGGATCAGTGCTTCAATCCGCTGCTCGGTCACATCCTGAATAATCACCAGCAGGCGTGCCTCATCGTTAGTCTGATGGTCTGGAGCGTCAGTTTTGAGACTGGCGGTCAGGCGGCCATGGAAACCGTTGGTCGCCCCTCGACTGGGGAAATACAGATCAATCGCCTTGTCTGCAGGCTGATTATAGAATGAGCGGAACCGCCCCAGAAAGATATCCCGGTCTATCCCTTCCAGTTGATCCGCCCGAGATTTTCCGATCAGGAGATCAGGAGATTTCCCGATCATGTCGGCAAAGGTCTGATTACAGCGCTCAATGGTGCCGATCCGGTTGAGGGTCAGATAGCCGACCGGGGCCTGGTGATAGAGCCTGGACAGTTCATCGCGGGTTTTCTCAATCTGTTGCTGGGCCCGCAGCAGTTCATCGTTCTGCAGTTCCAGCTCTATCTGGTGTACCGAGAGGTCATGTACCAGCGTTCTGATCTCTTCATGAGTCAGTATGCAGGGGGTATTCTGGTTTGCGTCCAGCAGAGCTTCAGCCCTTTGTCGCAAGTGGTTGAGATCGGGAGCAGGGGGCAAGGTCATACTTATTTTCCCAAACGTGCCGGTCGCATCAGGCAACTCTCCTGTTGCAACGGACAGGTCTTGTCAGTGATGTCCAGACAGGCGCCGATATAGCCGGTAAAGCTGCCGTCCGGCTTGAAACGGGGGCGCCCCTCATCAAGTATCAGCCGGTAGGTGCCGTCGTGACGACGCAAACGGTATTCCATTGAAAACGGTTTCATCTGGTCAAAGGACTCGATATAGATTTTCAGGCAGCGTTCAAAATCATCAGGGTGAACCCCTTCAGTCCAGCCGTTACCCAGCTCCTGCTCCATGGTGCGGCCGGTAAAGGAAAGCCAGGGTTCGTTAAACCAGATACACCCTTTGGTCGTGTCTGCCAGCCAGACCAGGGCAGGTGATGAGTGAACAACATCGGCAAACAGCTGCTGTACCTCTTTGGCGCTCTCCTGGGCCAGCTTCAGAGAGTTGATGTCAACAAAGGAAACCACCGTGCCGGAAAAGGTCTTGGGGCCGATGGCGTAGGGCACGATCCGCATCAGGTGCCAGCGACCATCCTGGGTCTGCACCTCCTGCTCAATCTGGTGCGAGGTGGTCTGTACCTCACGGATCAGGGCTATCGGATCGCAGTTCTGCAGGTGGTGGGTGATATGGGTAATCGGGCGTCCGATGTCGCTGTCCAGCAACTTGAAAATATCGCCGATCCGCTTTGAAAAGCGGCGTACCTCCATGTTTTCGTCCAGCAGCAGGTTGCCGATCTGGCTGGCGGAAAGCAGGTTATCCAGATCGTTGTGCAGCTCGGTCAGCTCAATAATCTTGTTCTGGAACTCGGCGTTGACGGTAAACAGTTCTTCGTTGGTGGACTGCAGCTCCTCGTTGGTGGACTGCAGCTCTTCGTTACTGGCCAGCAGCTCTTCATTGGTGGCCTGCAGTTCCTCGTTCGATGTCTCAAGTTCCTCAATGGTTGCCTGCAGGTTCTCGCGGGTAAACTGCAGTTCATGCTCCAGATCCCGCATCCGGTCTTCGGCTTCCTTGGAGAGGTCATAGGTCTGCACCAGTTGACCGCTGTCCAGGCTATCACCGCTCTTTTTTACTTCACACAAAAAAATGGCAACCAGACGATCCTGTTCTTTTTTGCCGGGCAGCGGCTTGATCCGCATGTCAACCAGCCGGCTTCCTTCATGATGGCTGATTCTGATATTTGAAAATCGCAGTTCCTGATTCTGGCGAAACACTTTCTGGACACCGGTGGTCAGGGGAATGGCCAGTTCCTTGACCGCCATCTTGGAGATATCGTTGACCACTTTCCCGGAGGGAAGTTTGAAATATCCGGCTGCATCACCAAAGATATGCTGCACCTCAAGCTGCTCGTTCACCACCAGGGCCAGAGGGATGTAGTCCAGGCTGGCAGCCTCAATGAACCGTTCCATAACCCGTTCTTCGTCGGTTGCCCGCAGAGCCCGGCGGGCAACGGCAAACTGCCCCTTCATCTCATGGAAACGGGTATCGGTAACGGTCGGGATATGGGTGTCAGAGAGCGGTTTCAGGCGGCCTCTGGAGCGGAAGATCTTCAGCTTGGGTTCAAGCACCTCGAAATACGAGGCCATCTCGCCGGTGGTTTCGCTGCTGCCCAGAAAGAGTGCACCATTGGCGGTAAGCGAAAAATTAAAAAACTCAAACACCTTGCGCTGCAGAATCGTCTGAAAGTAGATCAGCACGTTACGGCAACTGATCAGATCTATGTTGGTAAAGGGAGGATCTTTAATCAGGTTGTGCTGGGCAAAGACCACCATCTCGCGGATGGTGCGGGCGATCTGGAAGTTGTCATCCCGTTTGTGGAAATATTTGGCCAGGATGCGGGGAGAAAGATCGGCGGCGATGCTCTCCGGGTACGAACCGGCTGCGGCGTAGTGGATGGCATCCCGGTCAATATCGGTGGCAAAGATCTTGATGTCGTGGGAAACCCCCAGCTGTTCCAGGCACTCACGGGCCAGAATGGCCAGGGAATAGGCTTCTTCGCCGGTGGAGCAGGCCGCCACCCAGAAGCGGATTTCACGGCTGGTGGCGTTGCGGAACAGATCCGGCAACACGTTGGCCGCCAGATAATCAAACGCCTCCTGATCACGGAAGAAGCTGGTCACGCCGATCAGCAGCTCCCGGTAGAGGGTAGTCAGCTCTGAAGGGTTGTTGAGGATAAAGGCAACATAGTCCTTGATATCCTCCACCTGGTTAATGGACATGCGCCGCTCTATCCGGCGCACCACCGTACTGGGTTTGTAGTAGGTGAAATCAACCTTGCACTTTTCCCGCAGCAGGGCAAAAATCCGGATCAGTCCGTCTTCATTGCTCAGCAGACTTTCTGATCGTTCTGTTTTGGTAACATAGGGGTGTTTGATAAAAGCCTGTAATTGCTTAGGCATCTGATCAGGCGGCAGGATAAAATCAGTCAGTCCGGTTGAAATGGCAGAGCGGGGCATGCCGTCAAACTTGGCCGACTCCTCGGACTGCACCATCACCATCCCGCCGTTTTCCTTGATGGTGCGCACTCCCCGCATACCATCGCTGCCGGTACCGGAGAGGATAATCCCCACGGCATGATCTCCCTGATCATCGGCCAGCGAGCGCAGAAACAGGTCGATCGGTAGGTTGATCCCCCGGCTGTGATCCTGGTCGGACAGGAGCAGCTTGCCGTGGAAGATGGTCAGATTTTTCTTGGGGGGGATCAGATAGACATGATTGGCCAGCACCTCCATCGCATCTTCGGCCCGATGGACCGGCATGGCGGTTTTTTTGGAGAGCAGTTCCACCATCAGGCTCTTGTAATCCGGCGAGAGGTGCTGCACCACAATAAAGGCCATGCCGCTGTCCGGCGCCATGTTGGTAAAAAAGGCCTCGATCGCTTCCAGACCACCTGCCGAAGCGCCGAT
>CAXNJF010000004.1:0-17588 GCA_964202585.1 Trichlorobacter sp.
GTCTGAAAGTCCTTGCCTTCTTCCCATACCTTCATGGCGTTTTTTTGCACCAGGCGGTACGAATCCTCACGGGAGACACCGGACTGGGTCAGGTCCAGCAGGATTTTTTGTGAGAACACCAGCCCTTTCATCTGGTTCAGGTTTCTGAGCATGTTCTCCGGGTAAACCACCAGATTGCGGATCAGGCCGTTCAGGCGGCGCAGGGAAAAGTCCAACGCCACGGTGGCGTCTGGTCCGATGTACCGCTCGACCGAGGAGTGGGAGATATCCCGTTCATGCCATAACGCCACGTTTTCGAGGGCCGGGATGCACATGGAGCGGACATAACGGGCCTGTCCTGTCAGGTTTTCGGACAGGATCGGGTTGCGCTTGTGGGGCATGGCAGATGAGCCTTTCTGACCCTTGGTAAACTGCTCCTCTGCCTCCAGCACCTCAGTACGCTGCAGGTGTCGAACCTCAATGGCGATCCGCTCGATGGAGGAAGCGATGATAGCCAGGACACAGAAATACTCGGCATGGCGATCCCGGGGGATAACCTGGGTTGAGACCGGTTCCGGCTTCAGCCCCATCTTTTCGCAAACATACTCTTCCACAAAGGGGTTGATGTTGGCAAAGGTGCCGACTGCGCCGGAGATGGCGCCGGTGGCGATATTTTCACGGGCAGCCTGCAGGCGGATACGGTTACGCTGCATCTCGGCATAGAACGAAGCCAGTTTCAGACCAAAGGTAACCGGTTCGGCGTGGATACCGTGGGAACGACCCATGCAGACCGTATCCTTGTGTTCAAAGGCCCGCATTTTAATCGACTCCAGCAGCATGTCAAGGCCGGCCAGCAGTTCATCGGCAGCCTGCACCATCTGTACGGAAAGGCAGGTGTCCAGCACGTCGGAAGAGGTCATGCCCTGGTGGATGAAGCGGGCCTCAGGGCCAACAAACTCGGCAACCGAGGTTAAAAAAGCAATTACATCATGCTTGACCTCTGCCTCAATGGCGTCAATCCGTTCGATGTTGAAATTACCCTTTTCACGGATGACCGGAACCACTTCCTTGGGGATCACTCCAAGTTGGGCCTGGGCCTCACAGGCCAAGGTTTCAATCTCAAGCCAGATCCGGAAACGGTTTTCAGGCTCCCATATTTTTGCCATGTCAGGCCGGGTGTAACGTGGAATCATTATTGAAGCTCCTTGCTTTGATTTGTTGTCTTAAGTCCAGCGGACTGTGGGCTTGCGATGGTGCTGTACACAATCTCGCAAGTAGTTGTTGATCAGGTTCTGGTACGACATGCCCATCTCGGCAGATAGTGTTTTGAAATACGTCAGGGCATCTTCATCAATACGAAGCTTGATCTCTTTTTTTAATAATTTTGTGTAAGGGTTAGGTCTTGAGTCTGAAAAATCATATTCATCTCTCATTGCTTGTACCTCCTGTACTGTTGTGACTCTTTACGACTGGCCTTCCGTGCAGAAATAATCCGAATGAAGTGAGAATCCTCACGGTAACAATGACACACCAGCAAAATGCGTGCTTTGAGACTCATGCCAAGTAAAAGAAAACGGTCTTCCTCTTCAGAGTGATCCTGGTCATCTAGTAACCTGGCATGATCGTCATAAAAGACTGTCTTGGCTTCATCAAAAGAAATTCGATGTTTTTCTAGATTGATAGAGGCTTTGTTGGTATCCCAGGTAATGTTCAGCATTACAGCTCCATCACCGGGCCAGCCAGATATTGCTCACCAATCACGATCCGGGGTGCGCATCTGTTCTGATCTTTTAAAAACGAGGCGGTCGTCTCTATCACCTTGGCCGGGTGGTTGTTGGTTTCCGAGAGGTGCGCCATCACCAGCGCCTCAAGCCTTCCGTGGGCCAGATCATGCAGCAGCTCCAGCGATTCCTGATTTGACAGGTGACCATGACGCGATTTTATCCGCTGTTTCAGGTTCCATGGATAGGGACCGTTCAGCAGCATCTCCGGGTCATGGTTTGACTCAAGATTCAGTGCCCGACAGCCCTTCAGCTTCTCCCGTACCAGCCGGGTTACAATCCCCAGATCGGTGGCGCTACCTGCCCTGCCTTCGCTGGATTCAATCACAAATCCGACAGGATCACAGCAATCATGGGATATCGGAAACGGGTCGATCATGGTATCCCGAAAGGTGAAAGAATAACCGGTTTCAAACTCTATCAGCTCAACTTTTTGCAAGTACCGTTCAGCTATCTTGCAGGTGGCATAACTGACCAGCACCGGTATGTCATACCGTCGGGCAAAGGAGCCAACGCTACGGATATGGTCGGTATGCTCATGGGTAACCAGCACGGCGTGGATTGATTCCGGCTCAATGCAAGATGACGACATACGGGACGTGATCTCTTTCAGAGACAGTCCGGCATCAATCAGCAGACGCACGCCGCCGCTTTCAAGAAAGAGACAATTACCCCTGCTGCCGCTGGCCAGTGAACAGATTTTCATCCGATGATTTATACAGGATTATCCCTGCCTGTGGCAAGGCAGACGTGAAACTTTCTGAAATGTCCGGCTATCATCATGACTGTAACGTGTGGTACTGGTTTATTGAAGTCAATGTCGGTTGAATACCGGAGCAGCCATGTCCAACACCAGTAGCATAAAATGGTTTCTGATACTACTCTCCCAACTGCTCCTGTCCGGCTGTCTGGCGACCCTTCCCGATATTCTGCCTCCCGCAGCCGGCACCTATCAGGTTTCTACCAGCCTGACCTTTCAGGGACGAGATCGAACCTTTCTGCTGCATGTTCCCCCGAACTATACTGTTGACAAGCGGCTACCGTTAGTCGTCGTCCTTCATGGTGCTTTCAGCACAGGCAAGCAAACGGAGGAGGAAACCGGTTTCAGTACACTGGCAGACAGCGAGAGCTTTCTGGTTGCCTATCCTGAAGGGATCGGGTTATTTGGCCTGCTGCAACACTGGAATGCAGGGCACTGTTGTGGCAAGGCAGCGGATGATCAGATTGATGATGTCGGTTTTATTGCAGAGGTGATTAATACCGTCAGGCAAAAAGTATCGTTAGATTCAAGCAGGATATACATGGCCGGGATGTCGAATGGGGGGATGCTTGCCTATCGCTATGCGGCTGAACGAACCAACGATCTGGCAGCCGCAGCAGTTGTAAGCGGTGCTATTGGAAGCTCTCTTAAGGATGAGTATTCCCGATGGAGGTTGCAGCAACCGGTCAGCAGCTTGCCAATCATAATCATTCATGGTCTTGATGATGACGCTGTACCTGTCAACGGTGGCATCAGCCCTCAAAAGGGTGGTAATCGTACGTATTCTTCAGTGGCTGACGCAGTTGATTTTTGGAAACAGGCAAATGGCTGTGAAACTCCTCCCGTAGCTACATTTTCCAACCAAGGCACAGTTAACAACCTGCTCTGGAACAATTGCCGGAAAGGGGGCTCGATTGAATACCTTGCACTGGCGGGATGGGGCCATCAATGGCCAGCGCCCTGGTTCACCGACCGGCTTGAAAAGGACCATCCATTGAGAGGATTCGATGCTACCAGGCAGATCTGGACATTCTTTTCAACGTTTCGCCGTTCAAAAGCGCAGCCTGGGGATAAGTAAAACCAACGTTTGTTGTGTCTGGTGAAAAATGTTGCAACTATCCCCGTGGATGGATTTCCCGGTGCAGTTGTTTCAGGCGTTCACGGGTAACATGGGTGTAGATCTGGGTACTGGAGAGATCGGCATGGCCCAGCATGATCTGCACACTGCGCAGGTCTGCGCCGTTTGTCAGCAGGTGCGTGGCAAAGGAATGGCGCAGGGTGTGAGGTGATATGCTGGTACGGACACCGGCCAAAAGGGCGCGTTTTTTGATGATGTTCCAGAAGGCCTGTCGGCTCATGGCTTCACCCAGACGTGAAAGAAACAGTTCTTTCTGCTGGTGCTCAGGATCCTGCTTGCTGCGCACCTGTTCCAGATAGTCGTTCACCCGGAGGCAGGCGGTGGCGCCGATCGGCACCAGCCGCTCCTTGTTCCCTTTCCCTATAGTCATCAGGTAGCCCACCTCCAGATTTACCTCCCGCTGTTTCAGGTTAACCAGTTCAGACACCCGCAGGCCGGTGGCATAGAGCAGCTCCAGCATGGCCCGGTCACGGATATCCTCGGGCCGGTCGCCTTTGGTTGCGCCAAGCAGAGCCTCTACTTCAGTGGTGGTCAAAAAAGTTGGCAGCTTTTTCAAGGGACGTGGCGCTTCAATAATGGTTGCGGGATTGATGGTGGCGTAGCGTTCAATCAACAAAAAACGATGAAACATCCTGATAGCGGAAAGCAGTCTGCCCCTGCTGCGGGGGGCAAGTCCCCTTTCCCGCTCTCTAGCAAGAAAATCAGCAATATCAGATGATTGAATACTGTCTGGTGTCTCGCGCTGCAACCGTTCCAAGTAATCAAGATAACGCCCCAGGTCAGCGGCATAGGCGCTAAGCGTGTTTGCTGCGAGTCCTTTTTCAACCGTCAGCCAGGCCAGAAAAAGATCAAGGAAGCGGTTCATGGTTGCGCTAGCTTAGTTGGCATGTTGTGCCAGTATATCCTGCAACTGTGCTGGTACAAACGCCACATCCCAACACCAGACGCCGAAGCCCCCCTTGGCATTAACTCCTTGTACCCAGAAGTTCAGTGCTGCACGTTTTGCCTTATTTTGTTCCGAGTCTTCCCCTTTGATCTCCAGCACCAGCATTTTGCCGTTAGCCAGCCTGATAAGAAAATCGGGGATAAAGCGCCTTCTGGAGCCGTTCCACAGGTAGTACACCTGAAAGCCGAGGTGGTCATTTTTTGTATATGCTGTCACCTGCTTGCTCATTTCAAGCAGGTTGGCTGCGTACTGTTCCCAGCTGCTGTCAGCGACCATATGGCTGATTTGCGATCTTCTGGTTGGATGACAGGTTTTGGTGGTGTACCAGGTGCGCATGGCAGCAGTTGAGCCGATAGGGGCATCCTCATCAAAAACTGGCTCCAGCCTTTCGCAGTTTTGTTCGGTCACAAAACGGAGCAGGTGCTGCACAATCAGGTCAATATTAAGGGCAAACAGAATCCGTTTGCGTAAGGGTTCCTGGTGAAACAGCGACGGAATTTGTAAAAGATCAGATGTAAAAAAATGTTCCACCAACCGTATAAGCTGGAAAACCAGATAGTCCTGGCCGCCATGATAGCCGCCTCGCAAAGTTTCAAACGCCTTGCGCGCAGCTTGAAACATCAGGCGTTGTAGCCGAAAGCCTTCCGGCAGCAGTTCCAGATCAATAATCTGAACCTTGCTCAGGTCGGTTGCCCCACCCAGAGCCGGAGCCAGTTCTGCACTGACCGGCGTCTTGGCCGGATCAAGCGACAGTATTTCTACCTTTGACCAATCCACGGCTAAAACAGGCTGTACGATACTGTCAATTCGCAACACATTGGGCCAGCGGATTTCCAATTCAGCCCGTTCCGGTAACGACTCAATCTGCGTACTCGGTTTAGGAGGTGGCGGTGGATCGCCACCTTCACCCATATCCTGAAAGATGGAGAGCGGCACACCGAAGATGTTGACAAACTCAGGAAGAAAGAGGCCGTTCTCATCTGTTTCGTAGGAAACCCGCCGCAAGCCCCTGCCGATGACCTGTTCACACAGCAGCTGGCTGGTAAAGGCTCTCAGGCCCATGATATGAGTTACATTTTTGGCATCCCAACCTTCGGAAAGCATTGCCACAGAAATAACCTTCTGCAAATCCTGCCCTGCAGCACCCCGTTTGCCGACGTTATCGACGATCTCCCGCAGAAGCTCTTCCTTTTTTAATTCCCGCAAGCGTACCTTGCTGGTTTCAGTAATGTTGGCTGCTTCTGCAATGGCCTTGAGAGCCGTTTCGTAATCCTTGTCAGCAGCGGCGCTCTCACCAATCTCGGCTTTCTCCAGTACCCGTGAATCAACCCGCAGGGTCCGTTCCGGCGCATGCAGTTCCGGCCAGTGGGCATCACCGTGGCGAAAATAGCGCTCAATCCGTGCCGATGTCTCGGTCCGGTTGCAGACGGTCAGCATGACCGGCGGCGATGTATGTCCCGCTTCCTGCCACAGTCGCTGCGTCTCCCGCCAGTCCGCGCCAAGCAGCGTGTAGGCGTCTTGTACCAGCTTTGGCAGCGGTTCGTGAGCCTCTGCCTTGCGATTCAGATCCTCTGCCACCTCCGGGTCACGGTAGATATGATAGAGCTTGGAACGGTAGGTTTTGGTATCGGGAAGAGCGTCGTCACGGATAACAACCCGTGGCGTCTTGACCAGGCCTGCTTCAATGGCATCATTCAGACCAAAATCAGAGACGATCCAGTCAAACAGACCAGCCTCGCTGCTGGCTTTGCCGGTGGGGGCAAAAGGGGTGGCAGAAAGGTCAAAACAGCGTTGGATACGCCGGGTCTTGTGGATCCGATCCAGCCCTTCGATCCAACGGGTGGCCTCGTCAAGGTCAATTCCTTGTTCCGCTGCCTGTTTTTTGCTTATTTTCAACTCTGCCGGGATCCGGTAAGCGTGGTGGGCCTCATCGTTAATAATCACCAGATCCCGTTGCATTGCCAGCTTTCCCAGTACGCGGCGGGTAAAGGCCTCATCGCTCTCAGCACCCTTTTTCACCACCGATCGGTCAGTCTGTTTAAGCGGCATCAACGAATGCCAGTTCTCTACCAACAACTCAACCTGATTAAGTTTCTGCCGGAGTGCTTCGGAGGGGCAGAGATCAAAGTAGTCGTAAAAATTATCCGGTTCACCGGGATAAAGTACCCGCAGTCGTTCTTTGACGGTAATTCCTGGCGTAACAATAAAGACGGTTTTGGAAAAATCCTTGTTTCGCTTGGGATAGGTCAGAGCGTTCAGCACCTGCCAGGTAATGATCATCGCCATCACCGTGGTCTTGCCGGTTCCGGTTGCCATCTTGTTGCAGAGACGCTGCCACGCTCCACCGTCGCCGGGTACGTGGATGCCCTGCTTATATTCCGGCGATGCCTCAACCAGCCAGATCAGTGTATCCATCGCCTCCAGTTGGCAAAAGTAGAACGGAAACTGACGAGCCTCGCGGTCATTCCAGTGTTCCAGCAAACGCCGGGTAACGCTGGTTACGCCGGGATAACCGGCCTCCCGCCAGGTATCAACGCGCCCCCTTATGCTGTTGACCAGATCAAGTGTCTCGGTGCGCCGGGTGTTATGGCGGGCATCAAAAATTTCATACCCGGCAGGGCGGCGCTCCGGTGTCAGTGAAAGTGAGCCGTCACGGGCCTGCTGCCAGTGCTGACGAGGGACTTGATAGGGGGAATTGATGATTAAGGAGGTGGGTTGAGTCATGAAAGGTATCCACGTAGAAAGGTTGAAATACGAGCTATGTTCCTGGCAAGGCAGGGGGAGTTTTCAACGGCATTTGTAATGGACCAGCGCTTCACTATAAACTCACACATCCGTTCATTGTAAAGAGGGCCAATATGTGCGCCAGGTTGTGGTACCATTTCCTCAATAAGTCGGCGTTTGCGGGTCTTTCTGACTATTGAAAAAACAGTCTGTTTTGGATCAGTGAGTGTCTCGGGGGCAGAAGGGATCTTTTCCGCGATTGTATTGAAAAACTCAGCTATTCCTTGCCGGTCAGCCAATAACCAGGCTTCAGCCTCGTGTGTTGCAATCCGAAACAGCATACCCGCTGGCAACACACCTATCTGCCAGTCGTTCAGCAACGCCGGGGGGCAGGGGTATCTATCTTGATCTGTTAAAACAATATGCGGAAAAACTCTGCTTGCTCCTTTGTATTTGCCGATATTTTTTCTGATGTTGCCGTTTCCACGTACAATACGGTACTCAACGTTACCTGTATAACCAACGTAAGCAAGTATCCGGCTCATAGCCGCCTCACTTACAACGTCTTCAACAATAACATTCAAAGTAATCGTATTCATGCCTTAAACAGTGACAATTGGTGAACGTGTACTGGCTTTGTCTTTGGGAGCAACACCTCTGCCGCCGTATAACCGGCAGCTATCAAAGCCAAATCTTCAGGTGATGTTTCGTGGGCTAAGGTGCCGTCTTTAGTAGGTTCAAGCCGGATAATCTCGCGAGCGTCAATGCTTTTATCCTGAAGCAGCGCCTCACTATGGGTGGTGACAAAAACCTGACGACGGTATTTTGCCTGCCGCTGCATACTCCAGAGCAGTTTATGAATCTGTCTGACGATTTCTTCGTTAAGTGATAACTCAGGCTCTTCTAAAAGCAACAGGGAGTCACCTTCAAGTAATGTCCACATAATGCCGAGCAGGCGCAATGTCCCGTCAGAAAACTGGTCTTCACGTTGCCACCCTGCATCTGGACGCCAGTGTTCATACAGTGCCTCAAGGTGTGGAGTTCCGGTATCTTTATCCCTTAGAAACCTTAAGTTACACATATTAGGTACGCAGACTTTGAGCACTTCATTGATCTTGTGAAGCCTTGAAATCTGTGTTTTTTCAGTCGTCTTGGCAATACGTTCCAAAAAAGCCTGGCCAAACGGATCGTCTTCAAGTCGATAGTTCCCCAACTGTTCCGAGTGCTTGAGGAGTTGGGGTACTAAATGCAAATAGGTTGTATTAGCAAAAAACTCGGGGATATCTCTGAAATCCTTATTTGCACTGATCTGTTCAAGATAGGTCTGGGTTAATCTTTCCGGGTCATGCTTGTCTTCGCTATCAGGACGAGTAAGGAGCGTTTTTCCGCTAGCTAGATCAATAACCTGCTCTTTTTTAACAATAACCCGCTGACGTCCAGTACCTTCACTGCTAAACGATAGTGTGTAACTCCATAATGGCGGAGTATCAACTCGCTCTGAAAGCTCTATTATAATAGAAACCTCAGGGTCTTTACGAGCAAGCAGGCAACGCAGCTTTGTAATGCCTCCTCTATCCTTCACAGCTTTTTGAAGACCGCCACCCTCTGGCTTGGCAATATCTCTCAAAAAACGCAGTACATCTAAGATATTTGATTTTCCTGAAGCATTCGGGCCAATTACATAGACACGATCACGAAGAGCAACATCAACCTTTTTGAAATTGCGCCAGTTTTTAAGTATCATTCGCGTTATAAGCATCGCCTACTCCTCCAACACAATAATCTTTAACGATTCAATGCCCCGGTCATCCACAATCTTTACCGCCACCTTGTGATTATCACCAGCTTCAAAGGGAAGTGAGACAGTACCGTGGAACTGCTCCAGCAGCTCTTCGTTCAGTTCTGCGCGGATGTTTTTCTTCAGCTTCTGCCAGCCTTCGCCCTTGCCTGCCAGCGGGAAGAATACCTGACGGGGAAAGAGGGAGCGTTCGTCGTAGTCTGTGTCCAACAGCCACAGGGCGATCTTTCCCTTGCCGCCGGAGACCAGCTCTCCCTTGCTGGTGTCAAAGTAATCAAAGCCGTTTACTTCAACCTGAAAGGTACCATCCTTTAACTTGTGTACATCAACATCCGGCTGGCCCATCAGCCAGAAGCTCTGGTTACTGGAGCGGGCTTTTTTCAGGTCTTCGGTCAGCAGGTCGGTATTCATCTGGGCTTTGAGGGCGGTAATCCCTTTCAGGTTGTCGATATCCTTGGCTGCTTCGGGATCAAAGGCAAAGGCGCAGAAGACAATCATCCTGGGTAGCGGGAACAGTTCGCCTGCCTCTCGCAGGGCCAGCTCCACCTGACGCTGTTCAAGCGCTCCATGCTCCGGTCCAAAGCTGATCACCACCCGCTCGCCGCTGTCCAGGTGGCCACTGACATGCAGGTGACGTGTACCCGGCAGGGTCTCCAGTTCGGCAAAACGCAGCATCTGTCCGCCCTTGCCACGGATGCCGGTGGTAAGCAGCTCATCCCGCCACTGGTGCTGACGGGCGGATTCGCCGGAGCGTGCAATGGCCACATCAGCCTCGTATGCTGGTTTGGCCTCATCCAGTGCCAGTACAGTTGGGAAGGGAACCGCCTCTACCGTAAACGGGCCGGTGATGCGCAGCTTCTTCTTGTCCGGCTGGGGCTGGTCAAAGAGGGTTTCCTGATCGGCGTGGGCCGCAATGGAGGCGTCCATCTGTTTCTGCATAGCCTGCCGTGATTTGTGAAAGGCATCGAAGGACGTGCGAGCGGTTTCCGACCAGTCAGCAGGGAAATCAAAGGGGACGGTCCATTCCTGTAGGGGCAAAGCAAAAGCTTCACCTGCTTTGCCCTTGGTGCCACGGAGATCAAAGGCGGGCGAAGCAGATGAAACTTGCTTCGCCCCTACCGAATTTTCAGAAATTGCCCTATTCAACCCATCCAGCGCCTTCTCAATCGCCGGATGCATCCGCACATAGATCTCATCAATCTCCGGGTTGTTGGCAATGGATTTAAGGGTCACATGGGGAACGGTCTTGTAGATCAATCCCCCCTTCAGACCTTCATGGGGGTATTTCAGGGCATAATACTCATAGCTGGCCGTTACCAGCCGCTGCTTTGCCAGGGTTATTGCCACTCGGGAGGTGTCGCAGGTGATCCAGCGGCGGCCCCACTTCTCAGCTACAAAGGCGGTGGTGCCGGAGCCGCAGGTGGGGTCAAGCACCAGATCGCCGGGATCGGTGGTCATCAGGAGGCAACGTTCGATGACTTTAGTACTCGTTTCAACAACATATTCTTTTTTTCGACCAAAACCACTTACAGCCGTATCTTCCCAAGCAGCATTTATTGGTGAAACAGGAAAATCACTCAACATACGTTTAAATCGAAGAGTTTCACCAACTGCCATTAGCCTGTTTTGCCTTGCTAAGCTTTCCAAGCCAGAATAGGTTGTTTTCCAATGTGAATTGACGGGCAGCTTATAACTACGTCCATTCCATTTGAAAGGATCTGATGAGTCGCCGGATACACCTTGTGAGGTTATGTTATCATGTACAAGAAGTGACCAACCGTGTTCGATTGTTTTAGGATTTGATTCTTCAAGTGGTGTAAGGGGTCTTATTTGGCCACTAGGTGCCTGAACCCAACGATAGCGCCCTACTTCATCCTCTCCAGCCTTATCAAAAAACAACTGCTTGTATTTAATATTACAGATGTTTTTTGAATACCAAACCAAGTAATCACTAACAGTTGGAAGCAACTTAGATGCTTGCCCACCTGTAGTTCTGTAGGCAATTAGTTGAACAAAATTTTCCGCACCAAACACCTCATCCATGATCTCCCGCACATGATGCAGATTCTCATCCGAAATCTGCACAAACACGCTGCCTGATTCGCTCAGCAGCTCCTTTGCCAGCAACAGCCGATCCCGCAGATAGGTCAGGTAGGAGTGTATCCCCAGCTCCCAGGTGTCGCGGAACGCCTTGATCATCTCTGGTTCCTGGGTCAGGTCGGCGTCGCTGCGATCCTTGACATCCCGCTTGCCCACAAAGGGCTGGAAGTTGGAGCCGTACTTGATACCGTAGGGCGGGTCCAGATAGATCATCTGTACCTGTCCGGCCATCCCTTCCTTCTGCAGCAGCGAGTTCATCACCAGCAGAGAATCACCTGCCACCAGCCGGTTGGCCCAGCCACGATCATGCTTGTAGAAATCTATGGCATCCCGCAGCGGCAGGCTTTCAAAGGGGGCTTCAAACAAATTTGGTTGCGATAAGCGGCTTCCCCCCCTCCCCACCCCTCCCCCGCCAGGGGGGAGGGAGTTGAGTTGCTTGCGCACAGCAGCCAGAATACTCATCGGGTCCATCCGCTCGTGGACATGCAGCGAGACGGTATCCACCGCAAAACTGGTCCGCTCGGCCTTGCCGGTCCAGTTAAGATAAGGGGCTTGCAACCGCTTCAGTTCTTCCAGTGCAGCCCGCATCTCTGCTTCATCACCGGAGGCCAGGGCGTTGTCTATCAGGGCTTCAATGCTTGCACGGCTGCTGTCAAACTGCAGGGCCGGGTCCAGGTGGGGATCGTAGTTCCAGACGGTTTTGGGCGCTTCCGGGTCAGTGGAGGCGTTGACAACCCCTACTTCGGGGTTGTTCTTGCGGCGGTCAAGGTGGCGGTAAGAGATGATCTGCCCTTCATCAGCAGCGCTGGGGCGGGGTGCGGAGGCGGCTTTGGGTTTGCGGACTTTTTTGTCCGGTGCAGCAGGTTCAGTGAATCCATCAAGGGTTGTCTGCTGCTCGTCCATCCTTCCTCCTGTTGCCACTAAATGTGAAGCTTACCATATTTTGCATGGTTCTCTAGTTGAGTCAAGAACGGTCAGTTGACTCTGCCGTGGGATACTTTCACTGCCACTCATCAATAGCCGTAGAAAGGCTGGCACGGATCTCTTCCAGCTTCTCTTCAGAGGTGATTTTGTGACCAAAGATATCCCGCACATAAAAGACGTCTGCAACCTGGTCTACCTTGGTGGATATTTTTGAGACCCCGATATACAGCCCCAGCTGGTTCAGGGTACTGGTGATCAGGTAGAGCAGACCAACCTTGTCGTGGGCGTAGATATCGATGACGGTATAGTCCTCCGATACCTGGTTATCAATCTCGATCCGGGTGGGGAACTGCCGGGCCGATTTTGCCTGCAGCAGGGTGGGACGCTGGCGTTTGTTGACCAGATCGGCAACCTGGACGGTGCCGTGCAGAACAGCGGCCATGTCTGCTTCAACCTTCTGCCACCGGTTCTGGTCGGTTATAAGGAACCCTTGAGCAGAGTTTACCTGCAGAATATCAAGAATCTTTCCATTTTTTCCGGTAAAAATCTGTGCTCCAAGGATATTGATGCCGTTGGCAGCCATGACGCCGGTTATCCTGGCAAACAGGCCATTAGTGTCGAAGGTGCAGATGGTGAAGCTTGAAAAACCGCTGTCAGCTTCATGCTGCAGCTGCATGACCAGATCTTTTTCATTCAACTGTACCAGCAGTCGCAGATGATCGGCAATGGTTTGCAGTGGTGCCGACAGCAGGTACCGGGTGGGTAAGGCACGTAATTCTTCTCGGGCGGTGGTGGCAGGAATGTCGTATTCCACCATCTCCCTTACCGTGCGTCGGACGGTACGAACCCGCTCGGTGCCGGCTTCCAGCTTGAAATCTCCCCGTTCAAGGATGTTGAACGCCTTTTCGTACAGCTCGTTAAACAGCATCGCTTTCCAGGTGGTCCAAACCTCGGAACCGACTGCCCTCACATCGGCAATGGTCAACAGAAAAAGCATCTTCAGGTTTTCACTGGTGACCATCTGACGGGCAAACTGCATAATCATCTGCTCGTCAGCAAGGTCGCGGCGCTGGGCAATGTGGGCAAAGATCAGGTGTTGACGCACCAAAAATTCAAGCCGCTCACTGTCCTCCCGTGCAAGCCCCATCCGGCGCGCAATGGTCGGCACCATATCGGCGCCTTTCTCCGCGTGTCCTCCCCCCTCACCTTTCCCGATGTCATGGAACATGACCGAGAGGATCAGAAGTTCCCGTTTACCGATCTGGCGGGCGATTTCACAGGGGAGCGGCAGCTCTTTCTTTAACTCTCCGTTCAGAATTTTTTCAATCTGCTCCACAGCAAACAGGGTGTGAATATCAACCGTATAGATGTGATACAGGTCATGCTGCACCTTGCAGTAGATATGCTCAAATTCAGGAATATATTCGTTCAGAAACTCCAGATGGTGCATCTGGCGCAGGGTATCAGCCAACCCTTTTTCCGAACGAAGGATATTCATGAAGGCCTGATTAACTTCGCGGTTGCGACGGAACTTGTCGTTAATCAGATGGAGTGAGCGGCGGATGAGCCATTTGACCCTGATGTTGAGTGATACCCCGTGTTTTTGGGCAAGCTCAAAGATCTGCATCAGCACTGCCGGATTCTTTTCGACCACCGATTCATCAGGGATAATCAGTTCCCCCCTGAGCACAAAACATCCAGCCCCCACCGGCCGCCGCACAAAATACCCCAGAACCTTAAGCGCCCCTTCATCACGCCAGACACAGCGGGAAGTCAGCGTTGAGGCAAAATGTTCCACCCGGGCAGCATGGCGGTAGTAATCCCGCATAAAATCTTCCACGGCCAGAACTCTGCCACGGTCTTTGTACCCCAGAAACGTAGCCAGATGAACCTGCAGATCAAAATTCATCTGGTCTGATTTTCTGCGGGTATAAAAGTGAAGCTCGTTTCTGATCCGCCAGAGATGATCCAGGGCCGAGTGATATACTTCCATCTCTGCCTCGGAGAGGATCCCTTTGATAACCAGTTCACGCGGATCGTTAAACTTGTATTTAACCTGAGCCACCCAAAGGGCGGTCTGCAGATCTCTCAGGCCACCTTCTCCCTCCTTGATGTTAGGTTCCAGCAGATAGATAGTGGCACCATATTTGTCTCGCCGCCGCTTCATTTCGGCGATTTTTTCCTTAATAAATTTGTCACTGGTTTTGGGAAGGATCTGGGAGTAGACCGTTTTACGCAGAGTGGTAAAGAGCGGTTCATGTCCGGCCAGAAAACGACAGTCAATCAGGGCAGTCTTGATGGTGGTATCCTGACTGGCCATTTCAATACAGTCTGCAGGAGTCCGCACGGAATAGCCCACATCCAGCCGCAGATCCCACAAAAAGTAGAGCAGTTTCTGGGCAAAAGATTCCACGGTTTCAGGCGCAATACTGCCATCATGCAGGAACATGATATCAACGTCAGAAAAGGGGTTTAGCTCACCACGGCCATATCCGCCCACAGCTGCCAGGGTCAAGTGCCCTGCCAGCGGCTGTCCATAAGAGCCCATTTCAGCCAGAATGCCACGGAACAGTGCTGTCACCAGGGCATCCATAACGGCTGAAAGCTGATGTACCACCTCGGTTCCGCTTGCCCCGGCAGCATGGTTTTGGCGGATCTGGTCGTGTGCGGCGTTGATATACTGTTTGCAGGTTTCAAGAATCTGCGGACGACGATCTTCAAAGCTTTGTTTGTCTGCAGGCTTAAAAATATTTTCCAGGGAAGTTTTGTAAGCGTCCATTTCTGGTAGTTCCTTTGTCTGTGCGGTTGGTTACAGCCAACCCTTGCGCTTAAAAATATAGAGCGGCAACACAGCGGAGATGACTATCATACAGAGTGCAAGCGGGTAGCCAAAGGGAAGATCCAGCTCTGGCAGATGTTTAAAGTTCATTCCGTAGATGCTGGCGATCAGGGTAGGAGGCAAAAAGATAACCGACATCACCGTAAATATCTTGATGACCTTGTTTTGCTCGATACTCATAAAGTTAAGGAACAGGTTCTGCAGGTAATCAAGCCGTTCAAAATTGAAGTTGGCAGTAGTGACCAGGGAGTTGACATCCTTGATCATAATGCTGAAGTCACTCTTTAGGGCGCTGGGAATCTTGCCGCTCTTAAGCAGGGATGACAGCACCCGCTGTTTGTCGGTCAGGTTTTCACGGATGGTAATATTGGTGGCCTCAAAATCTGCCATATATGACAGAAACTTTTTCGTATCATCAAAGTTACTCGGGTTAAGCCGTGCTATTCCTGCAATTTCACGAGAGACAGCTTCCAGTGTGTCAGCATCGTCTTCAATCCGCATCTCAAGAATACCGCCCATAACCCTGGCGCCATCAGTATAATGGCTGGGGTTAAGCAATAATTTACGATTAAAATCACCAAAAACAGGAAGCTCAACAAACCTGATAGTGACGACAAAATTGTCTTTGAGAGTAAAGGAAACTGACTCGTTACTGGCTGTTGTCCCATGTTTTACCAGAAAATAGGTATTGATGGTGATACCATACTCATCTTCCCAGTACCGGGCGCTAAACTCAATTTCCTCCGCTTCCTGACGGGTGGGAAGATCCAGCCCCAGCTTTTTGTCCAGTTCACTTACCTCAGTCATGCTGGGTGAAAGCATATCAACCCAGATCAACTGCTTTGATTCAATCAGGTCTATTTCATCACCGCTTATCAGATGGCTTGAAATGACTCCGTTTGCGTTGTAATAAACCTTGATCATGGCGGAATCCCTCTAACATTGCCCGTTTGTTAAGGCTAAAAATGGCAAGTATTTTTGTATAGTCTCCGAAGTCAGGGATGTCAACCGAAGAGGTTCGCTCACTACAGCGGATTAAGTCTCAATTTGGAAACGTTTCCGCCGTTCCCTTTTTTGCGTACGTCTGATAAGGTGACTAAACCATGTCTGAAAAATTGATCTGCGCCAATAAACGGGCCTTCCACGAATACCATGTAGAAGAGCGATTTGAAGCCGGCATCGTTCTGGTAGGCACTGAAGTAAAATCATTACGTGCCGGAAAGTCCAATCTGACCGATGCCTTCGTGCTGGTGCGCAACGGCGAAGCCTGGCTGCACAACCTGCATATCGCTCCCTACGATTTCGGTAATCGCCAGAATCACGACCCGGAGCGTCAACGCAAGCTTTTGCTCCATAAAAAAGAAATAGATAAGCTTCACGCTCGAATCCGACAGGATGGCTGCACCGCAGTACCTCTGCGACTCTACTTCAAAGACGGCAAGGTCAAGGTAGAGGTGGGGGTTGCCAAAGGTAAAAAGCTGCATGACAAGCGGGAAGACCTGAAAAAGAATGATCTGAAGCGAGAGCATGCAAAAGAGTTTAAAATCAAAGCGCGTTAGGGTATACTGAAATATAGATCTTTCACAAATTGGGGGCGTAAAGGTTTCGACAGGGGATTAAAGGAATCGGAAGCGAGTCGAGGGACGCAGATGGCCCGCGTTAAAAAATCTGCACATTATATTTGCCAATTTTAAAAATGCAGTAGCAGACAACTATGGTTTCGAGGCTCGCCTCGCCGCCTAGTGTCAACAATCCCCAGAGAACATCCTGGGTGGGGTAAACAGTAGATAATTCTGGTAACTGTTCGCCCAGCAACGTAAGTAAACGAGAGTGATCCTGTTTGTAGGTGTCAGTTAAACCTTCTGAGGCACTGGTGATTTTGTTCTATTTCGACCAGAGCGTAAGATGAGAAAATGAACTACACTCGTAGTGTCTGGTTTTGTAGGTCTTTTGGACGTCGGTTCGACTCCGACCGCCTCCACCAAAAAATCGCTTAAACATGTTGATATTATTAACATATTTAGCGACAATAGAGTTTCCTTTTGCGTTCGGTACACTTTTCGGTACACCGACCGGCGCAAAAGGAGACTTTTTTATGTCCAAAAACTACCTGCTGGCTACCCCTGCAAACTGGTTCTTCCGTCGTAAAGTGCCTGACGAGTTACGCGCTACCCTTGGACGCCGTGAACTCAAGGTATCCCTAAAAACCGGTAGTAAACAAACAGCCTTGAAGCGAGCAAGGGTATTAGCGTATAAAACTGACCTAATATTTGAAACCTTGCGAGGCTCAACTATGGCTGGAGAACGAATCGACATACCCGGACTGACCGAACTTATAGCTGAATCTACGGTCACAATGCCTGGCGGTGCCAGCGTTCATCGTAAAATCGAAATGAGCGAAGAGGAGTTTAAGGCTTTCATCGCTGCCAACTCTGCCAACTCTGAGATTGCCTCCAACCTCCTGCAACAAGTTGGAAATATTTTACATCCTGTAGAAACTCCTGTTGTTGCCGCACCTGTTGAAAATGTTCCAACTCCTGCTACTCCCGTAACTCCTACTGTTACCCATCCAGCACCAGTTCCTGCTGTCATTGAAACT
>CAXNJF010000005.1:0-16689 GCA_964202585.1 Trichlorobacter sp.
GTCTTGGAGGACATGACAAATTTGGCTGCCAGAACATAGGGATTCATCGTAAGCACGGCGCCTGGAATCTTCTTCTTGCCGTTCTCGCTTCCCAATGCAAGAAACGGCCCGGCAGAGCGGTTGGAAAGATCGGTAACAAGCACCACCAGCTCAACCTTCTCTGCACCTGTGCCGAACCCTATGGCCGAGCTCATCGCCCTGTCCCCCTCATCCACCTTTACAAACCAGCCACCCACCAGCCACCCTTCACCAGGAAGGGTCACCCCTTGCGGCAGGCCGGTTGTGTGATCGATCTCTCCGGGTATTTTCTGCACGTTCTGTCCGCCTGCTTCAAGTTCTTTCCTGAGCGAATCGGAAAGCGCGGCAACCAGCTCTCCTGCCTTTTCCTTCTGATCATCATGCCTGAACTTCGGAAGCACTTTTTTGACAAGACCGTTTCTGTGATCCTTTGAGGAGGTCATGATTGATGGATCAATCAGGAAATCTGCCAGATAGATTACAGTCGGTTTTTTGTGCGGCAGTTGTATTGAAGGTTGCGGCTGATCCGGTCGAGGCGTTGCCGGAGAAGCGATCATTTTGGTGGAAGGGCCTGAACAGGCGGTTGTGACGAGCAGCAGGGCAGTTAACAAACAGAGGCATGCAGAAACGGTGGTGGTAGTAAAACGTCGAACTGGTTTCATTGATTTTCCCCGTATGTCGTAGTAATCAGAACGATATCTCCTGACGTAAAAACTCCTCGGCTTTTGCAGCTGGAAGCGGCTTGCTGAACAGAAACCCCTGCATCTCACGACAGCCGTACCCTTTCAGTAACTCCAGCTGTTCCCGTTCCTCAACCCCCTCAGCGGTGACATCCATCTTGAGGGTATAGGCCATATCAATAATGATCTTGGCAATCGCCAGATCGTCAGGATTGGTGAGGATGTCACGGACAAACGAACGGTCAATTTTGAGCCGCCCCAGCGGGAAGTTCTTAAGGTAGGCCAGTGATGAGTACCCGGTGCCAAAATCATCAATCGAGAGGCTGCAACCCATGCCAGCCAAGGCCTGTAAAAGCTCAAGGTTGTCGAATGCGTTACGCATCAGAATACTTTCGGTCAGTTCCAGTTCCAGCCAACGGGCATCAAAACCGGTCTCCAGCAGAATCCCTGCCACCACCTGATCAAGCTTCATCCTGAACTGACGACCGGACAGGTTGACAGCTATCCGAACCGGTTTCAGCCCGGCATCCTGCCAGGCCTTGCCCTGACGGCAGGCGGTGCGGATAACCCATTCTCCGATTGAAAGAATCAGACCGGTCTCTTCGGCCAGCGGAATAAACTTGTCCGGCGAGATCATGCCCAGTTCCGGGTGAAACCAGCGCAGCAGCGCCTCAAAGCCGACCAGCTCGTTTTTGAACACATCTATCTGGGGCTGGTAGAAAAGCTTGAATTCAGACCGTTCAAGTGCCCGGCGCAATGAACTTTCCAGCACCATCCGCTCCATAACCCTGACATTTAAATCACTGGAAAAGAACTGAAAGTTGTTGCGATCCATATCCTTGGCCTGATACATGGCCAGGTCGGCATGTTTGAGCAGGGTCTGGACATCGGAACCATCCGTGGGGTAGACAGCCACGCCGATACTGGCGGTCAGATACAGCTCCTGTCCCTCAATCACAAACGGTTCGGAGATGATTGCCAGAATTTTGCTTGCAGCACTGCTGACGCCGTCTTCATCGGACACCACACTCAGGATGACAACAAATTCATCCCCTCCGACCCGTGCCAGGGTATCGCTTTCCCGGACACATACTCTCAGCCGCTCGGCTACCGTGCGCAACAGCAGATCCCCGGCCCGGTGCCCCAGTGATTCGTTGACCCCCTTAAAGCGATCCAGATCCAGAAACAGTACCCCGACATTGCTGTCCGGTACCCGCCCGGCCTGCACAATAGCTTGCTGCAGACGGTCATGCAGCAGGTTGCGGTTGGGCAGGCCGGTCAAGGTATCATAATTGGCCAGGTGGTGAATCTCCTGCTCAGCCTTCGTCCGCTCGGTCACATCAAACAGGGTGCCCACCAGCAGTTCCGGACGGCCATCAGCGCCGTATTCGACCTCTGCCTGGCTTGCCACGACAATTTCTTCTCCTTGCCGGGTGGCGATCCGGAAGGTTACGTTCAGGCTGCGGCTGGACTCAACCGTGGCGGTCAGGGTCTTTCTCACAAAGGGGGTATCAGCCGGGTTGATCTGACGGTAGAGCCATTCAAGGGAAACCTGGGGAAGTTCACTTTTTTCATACCCCAGAATGGAAAACAGTTCCGGTGAGAAATAGAGCCCGTTACTCTGCAGATCCCATTCCCAGCTGCCGATCCGGGCGATCCGCTGGGCGCGGGAGAGACGCAGCTCGCTTTGACGCAGCGCCTGCTCGGCCTGGTGCAGCCGCTGCATGGTTGACGCCTCTTGCAAGGTGCGCGACACCACAACCGGCAGGCGGTCCAGCAGGGCGGTATCCTTGACCACAAAATCGCTGGCCCCCTGCTTGATCATCTGCACTGCCAGATTGGAATCATCCCGGCCGGTAACCACCACAAAGGGAATCTGCAGGCCTTGAGCTGACATGGCGGCGATAAACGCCTCACCGGTCATGTCGGACAGGGTGTAGTCCAGCAGCAACATGCCGGGTCTGTTGCTGGCGAGCCAGGTCAGGGCAGCCAGGCCGCTGGATACTGTATGGCAGTGATATCCCTCTTCCCTCAGGGTACCGGCAACCAGCTCACCAAAGGGAACATTATCCTCAACAACCAGGATGATGCCTCCTTCGTTTGATGCATGATTCAGATCAGCCATTGTCTCTCTTTTTCAGGCACCAGCCAATTTTGTTAACCTGTGGTGTTCGTGCGATGGCCAGGGAATCAGGCGGTATATCCTGTGTCACCGTCGTACCGGCGGCGATCAGGACATTGGCCCCCACCGTTACCGGAGCTACCAATTGTACGTCGCTCCCCACAAAAACACCATCACCAATCACCGTTTTATGCTTGTGCTTGCCGTCATAGTTGCAGGTAATCGTGCCGCAACCGATATTAACCTCTTTACCGATTTCAGCGTCCCCCAGGTAGGTCAGGTGCGAGGCCTTTGAACCCTCACCCATCACGATTTTCTTGGTCTCCACAAAGTTGCCGATCTTGACATGGGGATGCAGTACTGAGCCGGGTCGCAGATGGGCCATCGGACCAACGCTGACCTCATCGCCAACGTCAGCCCCCTCAAGTACGCTGCCAGCCTTGACATGCACCCGATCCGCTATCCTGCAATCGGTGATCCGGACATTGTTCTCCAGTTCGCAGCCGCATCCGATAACAGTTTGGCCCCGCAACACACAACCGGGCCAGATGACGGTATCAGCGCCTACCTGCACCCCGGCATCAACATACGTCTGCTCCGGATCAACCAGGGTAACGCCGGTCAACATCAACTGACGGTTAATCCGCTGCCGCAGGAGCCCGGCAGCATGGGCCAGCTGCAGCCGGTCATTGACCCCCATGATCTCATCAGGATTATCAGTAACCAGTGCAGCACACCCGGCATGTTCTGCCACAGCTATCCCTACCAGGTCAGTCAGATAGTATTCATTTTGGGAGTTTTCACTTCCCAGGCGACCGATGTGGGCCTTGAGGAACGCCAGATCCATACAGTAGATACCGCTGTTTACTTCATCAATGGCCTGTTCTTCAGGGGATGCATCTTTTTGCTCCACAATCCGGCGCACCCGGCCATCGGCATCCCTGACAATCCTGCCGTAGCCGAACGGCTTGTCCAGCCTGGCCGTCAACACGGTAACCGCCGCAGATGAAGCCAGATGCTCGGCTGTCAGACGTTGCAGGGTTGCTCCGCTCAAAAGCGGGGTATCGCCGCAGAGGATCAGCACAGAGCCGGTCAGCCCATCCAGCTGGTCCAGTGCACAGGAAACCGCATGACCTGTTCCCAGTTGTTCCTCCTGCAGGGCGATCCTGATTCCGGAATCAGTTGCAAACCGCTCCTGAACCTGATCTGCCTGATGTCCGGCAACAATCACAATCTGAATAGCCCCGGCCTCTTTGGCCGCTGTCAGGGGCCAGCCCAGCATCGGTCTTCCTGCAAGCTCATGGAGAACTTTGACCAAGCCGGACTTCATACGGGTTCCCTTGCCTGCAGCAAGTACCAGCGCGGTGGTGACAGACATTGATGCACTCCTTTGAGAGGTATAACTATGAATTTATAGCTGTCTGCACCGGCAGCCGTCAAGCTCTTATCGGCAATCAGCGTTGGCAATAAAGACCCGGCAATCGCTTCTCGTTCCCTGATCGGGGTCTCCTCAGCCATTGACGGCTGGCCTTGTTGGTGACCTACTCTATTTTCACAAGCTCAAGGATCTTGGCTCGCTGCGGCTTATGCTCCGTTAATGGCGTCGGCAGGCATTCATCAAGATGGGAAACCGGCTTTGCGGTACTGTTTCCAACGGGTTTTTTTGTGCCAATTTTGCGCACTACATGTTAATCATTGATATATGCTGATAAAAACCCAGGGGTAATCGTCATGCAGCCAATCATTACCTATAAAGAACGTTGTCGTACCTGCTATTCATGTGTTCGTACCTGCCCGGTCAAGGCTATCAAGGTCGATGGCGGTTATGCCGAGATTATCTACGAACGCTGTATTGGCTGCGGCAACTGTCTGAACTGCCCCCAAAAAGCAAAAGTGGTCGTTGACCGGATGGTAAAAACCCAGGAGCTGCTTGCTTCAAGCGACCCGGTTGTAGCGGTTTTGGGTTGCTCGTTTCCTGCTTTTTTTCATGCATACACACCGGGTCAGCTTGTTGCCGGCTTAAAGAGTCTTGGTTTTCATGAAGTGCATGAGGGGGCCTACGGTGCCCGAATGATTGCTCCTTACTATGCAGAAGAAATTGCCAAAACTGACAGGCCGCTGATCTCGACCCACTGCCCTGCCGTGGTTGATCTGATCGAACGCCACTATCCCAAGTTGCTGCCAAACCTGATGCCGGTTGTCTCTCCCATGGTGGCCATGGGGCGCTTTATCAAACAAACGCTGGGAGAAAATACCAAGGTAGTGTATCTGAGCACTTGTATTGCTGCCAAGTTTGAAATTCAGTCACCAGAGGTGGCAAAAGATGTAGATGTTGTGTTGACTTACGGTGAGATAGATCTTTTTTTCAGGCGTCGCGGGATTACCCCGGCCAATCTGACTGAAGCAGGTTTTGATGGCATTGACCCCCAGCAAGGCCGGATGTTTACGTTAACAGGAGGCCCGCTTCGGGCGCTGGATATTGCCACTGACTTCCTGGATACAGAGACCGTAGCTGCCGAAGGGGAGAGTCATACTCTTGAGATCGTCAGGGATCTGGCCTCCGGCAGAATCAGTCCCCGCTATGTTGATCTTCGCTTCTGTGATGGCGGCTGCGTGGATGGACCGGGAAAAAACCGTGAACTGACCCACCTTTTTAAGCGTAACCTGATAATCCGATATAACAACAGTAAAATTCCGTATCGTACGGCATCACATTATCGCACGACCGCTCCGCCGCAACAGCTTTCGCAAAGCTTCCAGGACAAGTTGATCAAGCTGCCTGTGCCCAAAAACGAAGACGTGCGTCGAATTTTGAATGCTACAGCAAAATTCAGCCAGGGGGATGAGCTGAACTGCCGGGCCTGTGGGTATGCCACCTGTCGCGAGCACGCTGTTGCGGTATTTCAGGGGCTTGCGGATGTCGGTATGTGTCTGCCTTATAATCTGCGTAAAATGGAGGAAGACCGAGGCTTGCTATTGCAGAAATATGAGCTGATGTCACGCGAACTGGATAAACAGCTGGGCGAAGATATGATTATTGGGGATGACCGGGAAAACGCTGCTGTTGTTGAACTGATCAGGCAGGTGGGGCCAACGCCTACTACGGTGCTTATTCGAGGTGAGACCGGTACCGGCAAGGAGCTGACAGCGCGCGCTATCCATCGCTTAAGTACCAAGGCGGACAAACCGCTGGTGACGGTCAACTGTACGACGCTGACCGATTCGCTGCTTGAAAGCGAGCTGTTCGGTCATAAAAAAGGGGCCTTTACCGGTGCGATTGCAGACCGCAAGGGGCTGTTTGAGGCTGCTGACGGCGGCACCATATTTTTGGATGAAATTGGCGATATTACGCCGAAGCTTCAGGCGGAACTTTTACGGCTGCTGGATCAGGGGGAGGTTCGCCCGGTTGGGGGTACTCTGGTTAAAAAGGTAAATATTCGGCTGATTGCCGCTACCAATAAGGATCTGGAGCAAGGGGTACGTGATGGCTGGTTCAGGGAAGACTTGTATTATCGCCTGAACGTTTTTTCCATCGATCTGCCGCCGCTGCGAGAACGGCCGGAATCAATTCCTATCCTTTCACGCCACTTCCTTGAAAAGGCCCGCAAGAAACTGAACAAACGGCTGACCGGCATTGAAGAACGGGCAGTGACCGTCATGCGCCATTATCGCTGGCCCGGCAACATCCGGGAGATGCAGAATATTATTGAGCGAGCTGCGGTTCTTTCCCATGATGGTGTTGTCCGGCTTGAAAACCTTCCGTCAGTTTTCAGGGAGATCTATGATGATCGGGCCTGCGTGCAGCCTGGCTTGCGAAAAATATCGTTTAAGGCCGAGCGGGAAACCCATGTAGGACGTCTGGAGCGCAACCTGATCCTGCGCTATCTTGAAGAATCAGGGGGCAATGTATCAAAGGCAGCCAGGATGGCCGATGTTCCCCGCCGGACTTTTTATCGATTACTGGAAAAAAATGGCATTACCATGCAACGCAAGCTTGAGCAGTAGCTGAACTCTGACTCAGCAAAAAAACGTAACCCGTTTTAGTATTGTGTATACTTTTGTGCAAAATGGTGCCATTGGTGGCACATAAACTGGATTAAAAGAAAATGATGTAGATCTTCTAATTTGTTAACGCCTTAATTTTATGACCCTTTGTCTTTGTTTTTGGTTTTGGCGTGATGTTTGCTTACTATTGATCATATAGTGTAAACACAACTACCATTTCCATACACAAGGAGTTAAAACCATGGGCAGAATGAGAGAAAATCCACGTTACAATGTAATTTCAATGCGGGTAAGCGACGAAGAACGTGAGCAGCTTGAATCACTGGTGCGGCGTACCCACAAGTCTGTTTCAGATATCATGCGTGAGGCCATGACGGCCCTGACCATCCAGCTTGATCACCGGGATATGCGCAAGGCGGCCTGATCAATTCCGGCGAATTAATGTGACAAAAAGCGGCGCAGGGTAAAAACACCTGTGCCGCTTTTTCGTACGTATCCGGATGTGTGCCAGAACTGGCAGAGGTTAGTTAATAATAACCTCAAACTGTTCCTGATGGAAGGTTGGCTTGGCTCGTACCGTAACCCGCTTCTTAAACTTCTTCTCCAGCTCTTCAAGTCCTTTTCGTTCTTCATCATACAGAAGATCAGCTACCTGCGGATGCACACTCAGCAGCACTTTGGTGCCACGAATATCCAGCATTTCACGTCGCAGTTCCCGGAAAATTTCATGGCAGATGGTTGTCTTTGATTTGACGTAACCGCGTCCTTCGCAGTAGGGGCAGGGCTCGCACATCATTCGACCGATACTTTCCCGTACCCGTTTGCGGGTCATCTCCACCAGGCCAAGCTCTGAAATCTTCAGGATGTTGGTCTTTGATTTGTCGCTTTTAAGCGCCTCCTCAAGAGCTGCATACACCTTTTCGCGGTTAACCTCTTTTTCCATGTCGATAAAATCAATAATGATAATGCCGCCGATGTTGCGTAGCCGTAATTGATAGGCGATCTCCTTGACCGCTTCCAGGTTGGTTTTGAGGATCGTGTCCTCAAGGTTGTGTTTCCCGACGAAGCGACCGGTATTAACATCAATGGCAGTCAGTGCTTCGGTCTGTTCAATAATGATATACCCGCCTGATTTTAACCAGACCTTGCGTCCCAGGGCGCGGCTGATTTCAACCTCAAGGCCGTAATGGTCGAAGATCGGCTCTTCCTCATCGTACAGATCAATTGATGATTTCATCTTCGGCATGAAGGTTGAGATAAATTGGACAATCCGGTCATGATCTGATTTCGAGTCCACGACAATACGGTTGACATCATCAGTGACAATATCACGCACCACCTTCTGGACTACGTCAAGGTCGGCATGGATCAGGCAGGGGGCTGCTGCCTTTTCTTTCTTTTTTACAATCTCGGCCCAGATCTTGGCCAGATAGTGCATGTCGGCGCGCAAATCCTCCTCGGTTTTGCCTTCCGAGGCTGTACGCACAATAAAGCCACAGCCAGGTTGACGAACACGATCGACTATTTCACGCAACCGCTCCCGCTCTTCCTCTTCCTCAATCCGGCGCGAGATCCCGACATGATCTACCGTTGGCATATAGACAACATGGCGTCCAGGCAGTGATATGTGGGAGGTGATGCGTGCCCCTTTGGTGCCGATCGGCTCCTTGGAAACCTGTACCAGCAGCTCCTGCCCTTCCTGCAAAAGATCTTCTATCGGGTGCAGCACCTTGAATTCGTGGTTACTGTCTTCATCCTCATGGTGATCTTCTTTTTTGCCCTCATCCATCAGGTTTTCGTATTCTTCAATAGCGTCAAATACATCGGCAACGTAGAGGAAAGCGGCTTTTTCGAGCCCTATATCGACAAAAGCAGCTTGCATACCGGGCAAAACCCGAACAACACGCCCTTTATAAATATTGCCGACGATCCCCTTTTCCCGGGTGCGCTCGATATACAGCTCCGCAATAGTGCCTTTCTCAATCAATGAGATGCGGGTCTCATGGGCCGTAACGTTGATAACTAGTTCTGATGCCATGGCAATACCTCTATAAAAAATAATGTAAAATAAATTTCGTTGACTCAGTATGCCACAAAAATAACGCCTGTCTTCTCAATCCGTACTGCTTTTAGCACGTCCGTTGACAAGCCGGTCACCGCTGAGGCAAGTTCGATCGCTTTCCCACGGCCAATCACCATTTCAATGGTGTTGTCAGTTGCTGACAGTTGCCGGGTTTCCAGTCTAAGATCAATAGTTTGCTGATGCCCTTTTTTTTCTCGGACAAGCAGGCAGGTGTCATGTGCCATAAATTGCACACATTGATTATACAATGTCTCCGGGTCATAATCCGGCAGGGTCACCCGGTAGCAGGTAGCCTCAATCAGTGGGGAAAGTGATGGAGCCTTGAGGTCTACCTCAACAGACTCCAGTATGCTCATGCCATCAGGCAATACCCGGTTTAATCTCTGCATGGCCTCTTCGGCATCAATGGTGCCGACAAAAATGTCAATAAACTCTGCCTGTGACTCAACCCCCACAGATGTGGCAGTGGCAAAGGAAAAACGGGGATGAGGATGGAAGCCCTGGCTGTAAAGTATCGGCACGTTGGCACGCTGAACGGCACGAGTAAAGAGGTTGATGAGCTCAAGGTGGCTTAAATAGCGAATCTGACCGGTCTTTGAAAAGCGCATCCGCAGGCGGCGTTGCACAAGCTCCTGGTCCTGTTTCTTTGCCGTCTGGCCTCTGTCATCAGGCAATTCACTTACATTGCATACGTGATTAGCCACCTGTTTAAAGTCACAGACGCCACAGTTGGAGCAGGCTCCGAATCGGCAGTCAGGTGTCGCAGCCTCAGCGAGAGCCAGTTCCATCTCATGCAGGAGAAAACTCTTTTCCACGCCTGAATCCAGGTGGTCCCAAGGTAACAGTTCATGCTGCCCACGCTCGCGCAGATACCAGGATGGATCAATCCCGCATTCGGAAAAAGCCTGTAACCATCGTTGTAGCGAGAAATGCTCGTGCCAGCCGTCAAAACAGGCGCCAAGCTCGACAGCCCGCTCAAGCACAGCAGCAAGACGGCGGTCTCCACGGGCAAAAACACCTTCCATGAATGACAATTCTGCATCCTGGTATTTGAAGTTAAGCTTGCGCCGCCGCATCTCTTCTTTCAAAAAGCGCTGGCGTTCGCGGGTTTCCTCCAGGGAGAGCTGTCGTTGCCATTGAAACGGTGTGTGCGGCTTGGGCACAAAAGTTCCGACCGCAACATTAACTTCACCCTGACCGCCAGACCGCCGGGCCTGATTTTTAACCTGACGGGCAAGTTCTGGAATGGCTTGAAGATCTTCCCGCCCCTCAGTGGGAAGCCCCATCATAAAGTAAAGCTTGATCGAACGCCAGCCGGCAGCATAGATATGGAAAGCGCCATCCAGCAGATCCTGTTCAGAAATCCCTTTGTTGATAACCCGGCGCATCCGCTCGCTGCCGGCCTCAGGAGCCAGGGTAAAGCCTGTTTTGCGCACCTTGCGGATTTCATCAATAAGTTCCGGCGTTAAGGTGCCGACCCGCAGTGAAGGCAGAGAAATGGAAACTCTGCTCGCGGCATGGCGTGACATAAGATCCTGCAGCAGAGGTGCAATACAGCTGTAGTCGCCGGTGGAGAGCGACAGCAGAGAAACCTCTTCATACCCGGTGTTCTGCAATGAGCGGTTGATCAATTCGCTGATCCGTTGCGGAGAACGTTCACGCAAAGGCCGATAGATGTACCCAGCCTGGCAGAATCGACAGCCACGGGTACAACCGCGCGCAACCTCCACAGCAACCCGGTCGTGAATCGTTTTCATAAACGGGATTACGGGAGAATCCGGGAAGGAAGCCGTCTCGATATCAGCCAGAAAACGTCTGCGAACCTTTGTATAACCTTGCTTTAAAGGCTGTATGGAGGCAACCTGCCCATCATCCTGATAGTGAACCTGAAATAAAGAGGGAACATACACCCCGGTGATCCCGGCAAGCTGTTCAAGCAGCATCTTTTTATCAGAAGCTCCTGACCCCTTCCAGTCCCGCACCAGATTCGCTATTTCGAGTATCGCTTCTTCACCGTCACCCAGCAAAAAAGCATCAAAAAACGGGGCCAGCGGCTCGGGATTATAAGCGCCAGGGCCACCACCAATCACCAGTGGCCAGCTGCAATCTCGCTCTGAAGCCCGCAGCGGAATCCGGGCTTGACGCAACATGCTCAGGATGTTGGTACAGGAAAGTTCGTACTGGAGTGTGAAGCCGATGAGATCTGTTTCTGCAAGAGGGATTGCGTTTTCCAACGTAGTCAGTGGAATCTGTTTGTCTGCCATCTGGGCAGCCATATCCGGCCAGGGGGCATAGACCCGTTCTGCTGCGATATCATTCCGGGCATTGAGAATCTGATACAGAATACGGAGTCCAAGGTGGCTCATACCTACTTCGTAAACATCAGGAAAAGCCAAGGCGATCCGCAGATCAGCAGCAGACTTCACCATTGATCCCATTTCGCCGCCCATGTAGCGGGCAGGTTTTTCAACGCTCAACAGATCCAGGGCCATCATAGATTCCTTGTTAAAAAACCTCCGAAGTCTGCACTTCGGAGGCATTTTTTTTGAATGACACCAAGTGAAGGAAACAAAAACAAGCAGTTGCTTCCATTAAACTCAGGACACTACAATAACGCTCGCTTAGCATCTGTGGAGCAAAATGATGGATACGTTTGCTCACCTTGAAATGATTTGTATCGTAAATTCGGTTATTTGTCAAACAGCTTCTGGCTTGCGATATGTCGCGCCTCCATTAGAATCGACCACCCGATCAGGTAAAAAATAACCAGCCAGGTGACATGAAATTGCATTCAATTTACTTTGTGCTATTCTTGCACGAAAGCTGCTCATACAGGATTCCATCAGGCAGCGGAATCGAAGTAAGGCAATCTTGAAAGTAAAATCGTGACAGAAAGGCACCGCATGCCTGAAAAAATTACTATTGATACTGACTACATCAAGCTGGACAGTTTTCTGAAGCTTGCCGGCCTGGTCATGAGCGGCGGAGAAGCAAAGGAGATGATTCAGGATGGCATGATTGAAGTAAATGATGAGGTGGAGAAACGCCGGGGGCGCAAGCTGTATGCGGGTGACCGGATTGTCTTTGACGGTAACCAGCACTTTGTCCTGGAGCGGGAATAACCGGAACAAAATCATCAAGGAGGAGCTATGCTGCAGGAATTCAAGGCCTTCATCATGAAGGGGAATGTGCTGGATCTGGCAGTTGGTGTTATCATCGGGGCGGCCTTTGGCAAGATTGTCACCTCGGCTGTCAATGATCTGGTTATGCCGGTGATTGGCCTTGTTATGGGCAAGGTTGATTTCAGCAGCCTGTTTATCAACCTCTCTTCCGGCACCTACCCTACCATTGCCGCAGCCAAGGCAGCCGGCGCCCCCACCCTCAACTATGGCATATTCCTGAATACGACACTGGATTTTCTGATTATGGCGCTGGTAATCTTTATGATCATCAAGGCTGCCAACAAAGTCCGTAAAGAAGAAGAGCCTGTTCCTGCGCCACCACAACGTGAATGTCCATTTTGCAAATCAGCGGTGCATGACACAGCTACCCGTTGTCCTCACTGCACGTCACAACTCTAGCCTGTGGTTCAAGGCAGACCGGTTACTTTGAGTACAGCACTGCAACAATGCGGGCACATTCTGGCCCCACTGACACCAGTCCGTGGGGCTGGCTGGAATCATAATAGACACTGTCACCGCTCTTTACGCGGTGGATTTCAGTACCATAGTGCAGATCAATCTCTCCCGCTAACACATACAGGAACTCCTCTTCCCCCTCATGGCGAAAAAAGAGTTTGTCATCCCAGACTGTGTTCTTTACCTCCACCAGAAATGGTTCCATATGTTTCTGTCGCATCCCCTGGGCAAGGGAGTGATAGGTATAGGGGCGATTCTCCGCATTTACCGCCTGACGCTGCAGGTCTGGTCGCAGGTCATCACCACGGGTCAGCACAAGTTTCTGGCGGTTGCCTTCATCTTCAAAAAAGAAGTGGATATCAACCTTCAGCCCACGGGAGATCTTGAGCAGGGTGGCCAGCGGTGGTACCACCTGCTCGTTCTCAATCTGGGACAAGAGCGGTTTGGAAAGACCGGTCAGCTCCGAAAGTTCCTGCAGGGTCAAACGACGTTGTTGACGTTGGCCGCGGATCTTTGCTCCAATGCGGAACTCTTTGATTTGTGCCTTTATATCGGTCACGGTACCCTCCTGGATGCTGCCGTTGTCATGCCGGGGAAGCGGTTGACAGCTCTTGATCTTTGCGCTAGCCTAACTCCGTTCTATGACTGATTATGTATACAATCCATTATGCAAGGTTGTCAATATGATGAGAGCTCAGATCCGGTTATTGCTGTTTATTTCTACCCTTGCCATACTTTGGGGCTGTTCTTCGCCCAAGGATGATCCGCTATTTTACACCTCAAAGCGACCTGCTGCCGAGGCAGAACCACCGGTAAAGGATATCCCTGCGGATCTCCTGGCCACCCAGCGGGCTTTCAGTCATGTTTCCAAAAAAGTGACCCCCTGTGTGGTCAACATTTCGACTATCAGCCGCAAAAAGCTTGTACGACCCTTTCCCGACATGCCGCCCCTGTTTGAAGAGTTTTTCGGTGGACCGCAGACCCGACGCGACCGCAGCCTTGGTTCAGGTTTCCTGATCAGCCGTGATGGCTACATCGTCACCAACAACCATGTGATTCATGAGGCCGAGAGCATTCGGGTCAAGCTTTCCAACGACAAGGTCTATGATGCGAAGGTGGTGGGTGGAGATTCAAAGACCGATATCGCAGTAATCAAGATTGATGCCGTTGACCTGCCGGTTGCCGTGCTGGGGGATTCCGACCGGCTGGAGGTCGGGCAATGGGCCATTGCCATCGGCAACCCGTTTGGTCTTGAGCGTTCCATGACCGTCGGGGTGATTTCCGCCACCGGTCGCTCCAATGTCGGCATTGAAACCATTGAAAACTTCATTCAGACCGATGCGTCAATCAATCCGGGAAATTCTGGCGGTCCGCTCCTGAACATTCATGGTGAAGTGGTGGGAATTAATACTGCCATTGTTGCTGCAGGGCAGGGGATCGGATTTGCCATTCCCACCAACATGGCCCGTCCGATCATCACACAACTGGTGGAAAAGGGGAAGGTAAGCAGGGCCTGGCTGGGAGTTTCCATCAAGCCGGTAACAGAAGAGGTTGCCCGTTCAATAAGGCTCGCCAAGCCGACTGGTGCCTTGATCGCCGGCGTCCAAGGCAACGGTCCGGCTGACAAGGGGGGGATCAAGTCAGGAGATCTGCTGCTCATGTTCGGCAGCAACGAGGTGAAGGATCCTTCGCATCTGCAGCAGCTGGTGGCTCTAACCCGGATCGGCGTACCGGTACAGATTATCGTCCTTCGTGGCGGCAACAGGATCAAATTGACCGTGAAGCCAGGGGATGCAGATAGTGCGGCATCGCCAAGACATATTACAGAGGAAGACTCTCCAAGGTAAGTCAATAGATTTACTTTACTGGAAATCTGCGTTACAGTGTCCAAAATTGTCTGGAGGACTTCCCCCCCAGAAAGGGTGTTCCATGAACATACTCACCACCAAAGAACAGGCGGCGCGTCTGGCACGGGCCATTGTCTCCGATGTCGCTATCTACAATCAGGAAAAAGTGGAAAGTGGAATCAAAAATGACAATATTTTTGATGTCCTTGCCGAAGAGATTGAAGAAGGACGTCAACATTTTTATTCACGGGTAGCCCCGGAGCTCGACCCGGAGCGGATGTTTGACCTGACCCTGGTGGATATCCTGATCAAGCGGGCCGGCAAAATTGAATCCGTTATCTGGTAAATGGTAATGTAAAAAAATATCTGACTGAGGCGTGTCCAAGTGACACGCCTCTTCTTTTTGGAGAAAACGTGGAACAGACCTACTGCTTTGACGTACCGGCAGAATCGGCCGGGCAACGGCTGGATGCTTTTCTTGTTATGCAACTGCCGGAATTCAGCAGGGCAACGCTTCAACGTCTGGTTGATGAGGGGCATGTACAGCTGGACGGCGAAAAACCCCGCTGCTCGGTCAAGTTGCGGGGAGGGGAGCAGGTCAGCCTGTTAATACCCCCGCCCGCACCGGCGGTACCGCTACCGGAAAACATTCCGTTGACCGTGCTGTACGAAGACCACGACTTGATCGTGATCGACAAAACGGCTGGCATGACAGTTCACCCCGGTGCCGGGACGGATTCCGGTACTCTGGTTAATGCCCTGTTGGGCCATTGTGATGATCTGTCCGGTATCGGCGGCGAGATCCGGCCCGGTATTGTTCACCGTCTCGACAAGGGAACCTCCGGAGTGCTGGTGGCTGCCAAGAATGATACAGCCCACCGCAGCCTGTCGGAGCAGTTTGCAGCGCACAGCATCAAACGGCTCTACTGGGCCTTGATCTATGGTTCACCTCAGGAGGAGACCGGCAAGGTCAGTAACATCATTGGACGTCATCCCACTGACCGGTTGCGGATGTCCGGGAAGGCTCGGCATGGCAAGGAAGCGACAACCAACTGGCGAGTTCTGGAACGGTTCGGCGCAGCCAGCCTGGTGCAGCTGCGGCTTGAGACCGGTCGTACCCACCAGATTCGGGTTCACCTGACCGAAGCCAACATGCCGCTGCTGGGTGATCCGCTCTACCCGGATGGCGGCCGGTTTAACAACCTGAAGGACACCCGCCTGAAGGGGCTGATTTCTCACCTTGGCCGTCAGGCACTGCATGCGCGGGTGCTGGGGTTTATCCATCCGGTCAGCGGACAGTACCTGGAATTTACCAGCGAACCGCCGCAAGATTTTTCAACCCTGCTGGAGTACCTGCGGGAGAAAGTGGTCTGAACCGGATGACGCATGAACGAACCGGATATTTCAGCTTGATCGGGAGCGTGCTTATGATGATCGGTCTGCTCGGGCTCATCGGCTGTGCTGGGGAGCGCCCAAACAATCTGGGAGCAAAGAACGGTTTCCTGACCGCCTGCCCTGCCTCGCCCAACTGCGTAGCAAGTCAGGCAACGGATGAGAAGCACCGGATTGAGCCGTTCAGCTTTAACGACGCTCCAGATGTGGCTTTTGCCCGTTTGAAACTGCTGCTTGAACGGCGTGATGATACGACCATCATTGAGGCAACTCCAGGTTATCTGCGGGCTGAACTGCGAACGGTGCTTTTTGTAGATGATGGTGAGTTCATGCTGGATAGCATCCAAAAGGTCATTCAGGTTCGCTCCGCTTCACGGCTCGGCTATTCTGATCTTGGCAAAAATCGGAGCCGTATGGAGGAGATCCGGCGTAAGTTTAACGAGGCCGGGACGCGGTGAAGGGGCACCTGACTGAAATGAATCACTTCTTTTTCTTGACGCTGTAGAAACACGATACTACAACCCCTGTATGGATTTACTCACTCACCTCAATAAACCACAAAAGCAGGCCGTGCTGCACACCGAAGGACCATTGCTGATCCTGGTTGGTGCCGGTTCCGGCAAGACCCGCGTGATCACGCAGCGGATCGTGCATCTGGAGAAAAAGAGGGACGCTTCCCATATTTTACCAGCTTTAACGAAGAAACTTGGAACCACTAAAATTGCGGCTCCAAGTTTTACTACTTTGCCACCGTCATTGAATTTTCTGGCTTGCATCTGATGTGTCAAACGAGATACGTTCATAAAATAATACTGCGGAGAAAACGATATGACACGAGCGGCAATGATTCACGCACGAATGGAACCTGAATTAAAACAGAGTGTTGAGAGCATTTTCAGGGCAT
>CAXNJF010000006.1:0-16558 GCA_964202585.1 Trichlorobacter sp.
CCGGCATCCCAGACTTTAATCCTCAAACGGCCCAGGGACAGCTGCAGGGTTCTCTCAACTGCGTATTCAAGGACCGGAAGGTCACGAAAGAAAAAGGTAAATGCCATGAGTGTTAAGCTCCTTGCTTCATGGGGCTGGAGCTAAAAATAGCTCCCCCTCCCCTGGCGGGAGGGGGCTGGGGGGTGGGGGAAGCCAGTTCATGGCACCCCAGCCTTATTTGCTCAAGAACACCCTCAATAGTTTCAAAAATTTCGTTATTCCAGAATCTCAAAACAGTAAATCCGTTCTTACGAAGGCAGGTATCACGTTGCTCATCGTACAGGTGGTTATCGGCATGTTGGCTACCGTCAAGTTCAATGATTAGTTTTGGTGAAAATGAAGCAAAATCAACAATATAGTTTTCTACCGGTTGTTGTCGTCTGAATTTGATGTTGTCAAGCTGGCTGTTTCTCAGATAGCGCCAGAGCAAACGTTCAGCATCGGTAGCGTTGTTTCTCAGTTGTTTGGCATTTTTTGTGAGAGAGTTGCTCTGTTGCACCTTCACCCACCCCCTAACCCCCTCCCGTCAAGGGAGGGGGGACTTAAAACCATACCTATCCAAACTGTTCCTGTTCTATTAATGCTACCGACTGTACCAGCAGGGCGGGATCAAGGATCAGTGCCACGGTGCCGTCCCCCAGGATGGTTGCGCCGGAGATGCCGCGCACATCACGATAGAGTCTGCCCAGAGTCTTGATGACGGTCTGGTGCTCCCCCACGACATCATCAACCACAAAACCGACCCGCTTGCCGCCCACTGACAGAATCACGACCTGCTCGATATCAGGCTGGTTGGTGGTAATCTCAAATTCTGTCCGCAGGTTGATGTAGGGGGTCAGCTCGCCCCGTACATGGGCCAGGTGGCGGCCATGGGCTGCCTGCACATCAGCGCGGGTCAGTTCGATACATTCCTCAACCATGGTCAGCGGCAGCACAAAGTAGCTTTGGTCAATCCGTACCAGCAGGGTTTCTATGATGGCCAGCGTCAGCGGAATCCGCAGGGTGATCAGTGAGCCCTGACCGGGGGTGCTGTTGATATCAATGGTACCCCGCAGGGTTTCAATCGCTTTCTTGACCACATCCATGCCGACCCCGCGCCCGGAGACGCTGGTAACTTTCTTGGCTGTTGAGAAGCCGGGGGCAAAGATCAGGTTGTAGATCTCTTTGTCGGTCATCTCGGTTGTCGGGGTAATCAGGCCCCGCTCAACCGCCTTGGCCCGGATAGCCTCTTTGTCAAGGCCGGCGCCGTTATCCCGGATGGTGACCAATACGCTGTCGCCGGAATGCTCGGCTGCCAGATGGACGATCCCCTTGGCCGGTTTACCGGCTGCCTTGCGGACATCAGGCATTTCTATGCCGTGGTCAATGCTGTTGCGGATCAGGTGGACCAGCGGGTCATTCAGCTTTTCTATGACGGTCTTGTCCAGTTCCGTGTCTGCGCCGGTGGTTTCAAGATCAATATCTTTACCCAGTTCTGCCGAAAGATCCCGCACCAGCCGCTTGAACTTGCTGAAGGTGGAGCCGATCGGCAGCATCCGCATGTTGAGGGTGGTGTCCCGCAGTTCGGAGATCAGTCGCTCTACTTCTTCAGCCACTGCAATAATCTCGTTATCGTTACGGGTAGCGGAAATCTGGGTCAGATGGGCCTGTACCGTGACCAGTTCTCCCACCAGGTTGACCAGGTGATCCAGCCGTTCTGCAGGAACCCGGATCGAGAGGGCTGCCTCGGCTGCAGCAGGCGCTGCAGCAGTCCGCTCCTGACGGGCCTGTTTGATCTGCTGCTGCTCCGCCAGGGCTGATTGGACCTTTGAGGCCGGCACCAGTCCCTGTTCAACCAGAATCTCCCCAAACCGCTTCTGCATGGAGAGTATTTTCTGCATCTCTACCGGTGAAAGGTCGCCCCGCTCAACCAGGATGTCTCCCAGCTTCTTGCTGTAGCCAGCGTCAGCATCCGGAGAACTGCTGTCATCAACCAGATCAATTGTCAGATCGCAGTCATCTTCAACAAAGATGAAAACATCCTTGATCGCCTCAATGCCACGGCTGGTGGTAAGGACGATATCCCAGTACAAGAAGCAATGTTCAGGGATTAACTGGTCAAGGGGGGGGATGGCATCAAGGTGGGCGATGGTTTCACAGGAACCCAGGTCGCGCAGTTCGTTCAGGAGGCTGATCGGGTTGGTGCCCCCCAGCATGATCTCGGGAATCGGCTTGAAACGGATCCGGTAGGTGCGGGTGGTGCTGTCTGCTGACGGAACGGCAACAGGTGCTTCTGCAGGAGTAACCTTGATCGGGGCTACCTGGGGCAGCAGTTGCTGCAGACCGGCAATAATCCGTTGACCATTTTCCTCATCAGGCGGAGGGCCGCCTGCCGAGGCATCAAGCATGGCGGTGATCTGGTCCCTGGCCTGCAGGGTCAGATCCAGCAGGCAGCGGGTGACCTGCATCTTGCCGTTTCTGACCTGATCAAAAACCGTTTCAACCTCATGGGTAAAGCGGGCAATGTCATCGAACCCGAACATGGCACCGGAGCCCTTGATGGTATGCATGGCCCGGAAGACCCGGTTGATCAGATCGTTATCCTGGGGATTCTCCTCCAGATCAAGCAGGGAGGTCTCCAGTTCAGCCAGCAGTTCTCCAGCTTCTTCGCGGTAGGTGGCTATGTGTTGTTCTTGGGGGCTGGACATGGTTTCTCCGAACGTTCTTTGTGGGTTATCCCAGAACTTTCTTCACAACCGCAATGAGTTGTTCCGGTTTGAACGGTTTGACAATCCACCCGGTGGCACCGGCAGATTTGCCTTCTGCCTTGCGTGATTCCTGCGATTCTGTGGTCAGCATCACAATCGGGATGAACTTGTTCAGGGAGCCGGCGCGAACCCCTTTGATCAGCCCGATGCCATCCAGGTTCGGCATGTTCAGGTCGGTGATCAGCATATCAACCTTCTGGGTTCCCAGTTTGGTCAGGGCATCCTTGCCATCCACCGCTTCAACCACATCGTAGCCGTTTTGTTTGAGAGTAAAACTCACCATTTGCCGCACACTTGCCGAATCGTCGGCTGTCATTATCAATTTTGCCATGTCAGTTTATTCCTCCACACCAGATACAGGGTAAGTCATCATTATGTTTGCAGGTTGCCTGGCGTTGCAGTCCAACAGCGCTAATTGCTGTTTTAACAGCAGGGGGCATGCAACCGCTAAAGTTGAAGCGTTTGTTGCTGTCAAGACTACTCCGGCAGGCAGAGCAGATCAGCTGAATACCAGACAGATCAATGCTCTCCACCGCAGAAAGATCCAGCTGGATATTTTCTGTCTGGCCACTCAGTTCCATGAGCAGGCTCTGCAGTTCTGCTGTGGTATCAATGGCCAGTCTGCCAGCCGCAGTGATTTTGAGTGTTGTTCCATCGCCGCCGATGGCGTGGGTAAGCGTCAGATCAGACATATTAAACCCCCAGAGGCAAGGAGCAAGTGCAAGGGGCAAGGGGCAAAAGCTGCAGACTTTTCTTGACCCCTGACCCTTGACCCTTGACCCTAGAATAAATCAACATTATCGCCATACTCTGATCCGCTGCCGCTGCTTTCCTGCTGTTTTTGCAGTGAAAGCTTGACCCCATGACGGGCGGCCAGCATCTCGTGGATCATCCGTTCGCTGTCCATGGTGTAGCGCTGTTCCATATGGCGCAGGTTGTCGCGGAATTCGTTGGAGGCTGGTACCAATCCCCGGGCTTCGGAGTAGATCTGCTCAAGGGTCTGCACCGCGTGCTCGGTCTCTTGCCGGATCTCTTCATGCACGTGGGTACCCGCTGTGGTGCAGTTGATCTCATCAGCCAGAGATTCTGCAGCGCTTGCCAGACTGGAAAGCTGTTGCAACAGGGTCTGGTTGATGACGGACAGGGCAGAGATAATCTGTCTGGCTTCCTGCTCCATCACGCTTACCTGGCGCGTATCACTATCAGTGTTCAGAAAGCTCCGGTCGGACATGGTTGCCGTAATGGCGTTGATGGCCAGAAGCGTAGACGAGACCGCTTCAGTCTGGGTAACGGCATCCAGGGAAAGTCGCTTGATCGCTTCGGCCAGCACTCCCAGCGCTGCTCCCTGGGCGCCGGTGTGAGCAGCCTTGATCTGGGCATTCAGGGCGATTAGGTCGATTTCTGAGCCTACGGCCTCGATATCACTGACAAACCCTCCGATTTCATGCATGGTGCCGGTTACTTTGTTCATGGCGCCGGAAAGCTCCTGATCGGCCTGATCACAGCTCTGCAGAATCCGGATGACCTGGTGCATTTCCTGTTCCATGGTGTTAAGCAGGGATTTTTCAGCGGTGCCTGAATTGCCCATCAGCGCCTGCTGCAGGTCAATACTGATCTGGGCCTGTTTTGACCCGATATCCCGCAGGCTGTCCAGGATGGTTTCGGTTGCTTTTGCAAGCTGATCAGTAGCGTGACGCAACTGGGCGCTCTGCAGTTCGCAGATGTCGCCGGTTTCGGCAATCAGGGTAGTAGCGGCATCATCTCGTGTCTCTGCAGCAGCAGCGATGTGGTGCCGGAGTTTCTCAAGGGCTTCTATGACGTGCTCAACCTGCTGACGGGTGATGTCGTGGAACTGCATGGAAGAAACCACGGCGGCGATATCAGCCGCGACCTGTTCGGATATGAGAGCAACCTGGTTACCGGTTGCCAGGCAGGTGGTGTTCATGTTGGTAAGGGTTTCAAGGTTACTTCCAATGGCAGCCAGAATCCGGTTGGCATCGGCGTACTGATTTTCTTCAGTGGTGCGGACCATCTGGAGATTGTTGCTGATCAGGAGGGTCAGCGCCTGACGCTGGACCATGATCCCGGCTGACTTTTCACTGACCGCCTGGGAGAGTTTTTCAACATCCATTGCCAGGGTGGTAAAGCCGGCTCCCAGATCTCCCAGCCGGGCGGATTCGATCTTGGTTGAAATGGAGAGCATCCGCAGGGCCTTGTCCATCTTCCTGAACCCCTCCAGAGGATGGACCACGTTGTCCAGCTGGGTCATAATCTGTTCAAGGGTTCCGCAACTCTCGTTACCCTGTCTGTTGACCGTTCTCAGATATTCATCCATATCAGCAAAAAGCCGGCGCAGCCGTTCGCCCAGTTCCGTGCTTTCCGATCCTGCCACCAGTTGCACCAGATCACTGGCTGTGCAAGAAATACGGGAAGAACGCAGAGAAAAATCCTGCAGCTTTTCACCAAGCTGAAGAAACTGGTCTTCAGTGCTGCCGGCAAGGCGCTGCAGTATGTTCATGACCGGAGTCAGTTGTTCATGCCAGTGTTGCATCTGTGAACAGAGAGGGGTCGTCATTGGCTTTACGTCCTTTCGCCGCCTGTCTCCTGCTGGATAAGTCCCAGGGCGCGGAGCTCCCTGAACAGTTTCTGCTTGCTGATCGGTTTAACCAGGTAGGCGGTTGCACCATCCTGGTAAAACGAATCAAAGACGGTCTTCGGATCATCCAGGGCCGTGGTCATGATGATTTTGACCTCCAGATTAGGTGGTACTCCCAGTTCTTTTTCCAGCTTTCTGATCTGGCGCAGCGCTTCCCGTCCATCCATTTTGGGCATCATGATATCCATGCAGATCAGGCCGTATGGCGCTTTGGCGTCATGTGCCAGCGTGAAGGCGGTGATCGCCTCTTCACCGTCAACAGCGATCTCGCAATCAAAGTGCGAGTGCAGGAGTTCTCGCAGGATTCGACGGGAGATGAAATCATCTTCAGTGATCAGACATTTCACGGTAAGGCTCCTTTATACAAGTTAAAAATCAGAAATACTGGAGAAAATATAATCCCGTCCGGCAACTTCTTTCTGGTGACATTCAAAACAGTTTTTGACCGGGTCAAGTCCGCTGGCCTTGCCGTCAGCCGTGTATCCGGCATACAGCCAGCCTCCGGTTTTCTTTTGCTTTTTGTCTTTCTTCATCAGCACGACCATGTTTTTGGGGCCATCGGTGCTGCTGTTGTCCCCCTTGATGTTGAAGTGTTCAACAATGATCCGGCTGCCCTCCGGGAACTTGTTGCCGGCCTTGTATCCTGCAAGTGCCTTCTGGTCCGCATAGATGTAGTGAATACCGTAAAAAAGGGATTTTTTATCCGTCACTACTTTTCGCGTGCTCTTCTTCCAGTTCTGGTAGTTAGGTAACGCGGGCGCAGCAGCTGCGGCAAGCGTGACAAAACTGATGAAAATCAAGCCGGTTATCCAGGCGATAGTACGCTTCATGTTAATATAATCCCCTTTGCATGCGCTTGAGTATACCAGCTGTTTTTTGTTTGTCACGTTATGGTCCAGTGATTTAATGAAACAGTTCAATAGCACAGTTTCAGAGTTTATCCAAGCCGGAGTCGTCAGGACCGGTGACCGGCAGGTAGATGGTGAAGACCGTGCCGCTGCCCGCTGTGCTTTCAACGGTGATGGCGCCATGATGTTGCTGGATAATGCCGTAGACCATTGAAAGTCCGAGTCCGCTTCCCTTGCCGACCTCCTTGGTGGTGAAAAACGGATCAAAAATCCTGGGCAGGACCTCTTTCGGGATGCCGCAACCGGTATCACTTACCGTCAGACAGGTGTACATGCCGGGAGCCAGCGTAAGGGATTCGGCTTTTTCTGTGTCAAGCTGCTCATTGGATGTGGTGATGGTCAGTTGACCACCGTCCGGCATGGCATCACGAGCGTTAATGGCCAGGTTCATCAGCATCTGTTCGATCATGCTGCGGTCAACGCTGGCTGGCACGGTGTGCTGATCACAGATGAAGCTTAAACTGATATTGTCACCAATGATGCGGCGGATGAATTTTTCAAAGCTGGAAACAAGGGTGCAGAGTTCAGCCTTTGAGGGGGTCGCCTCCTGTTTGCGGCTGAAGGTCAGAAGGCTCTGGGTCAGGCTGGTGGCGCGCTTGGAAGCATCAACAATCATCTGCAGGCTTTCATAGTGCGGGTCATCCGCCTGGGTCTGCATCAGCAGCATGGTGCTGTAGCCCCTGATTACGGTCAGGATATTGTTGAAATCATGGGCCACACCTCCGGCCAGAATGCCGATAGCCTCCAGTTTCTGTGAGTGGCGCAGGCGCTCTTCCGCCTTTTTGATCCGCAGCATGACCTTGATATGGGCAACCAGCTCGTGGGAGGAGATCGGCTTTTGCAGAAAGGCGTCGGCCCCCAGATCAAGGGCCTTGACCCGATCATTTGATTTTACATCGGCAGCAGTGATGATGATGATCGGGATAAAGGAGGTTGTCGGGTCATGTTTCAGGTGGCGGATGGTTTCGTACCCGTCCATTTCAGGCATCTGCAGATCCAGCAGGATGGTGTCCGGTTGCCAGCTGCGGGCCAGCTCAAGCCCCAGCTTGCCGGAATGTGCTGTTTCAAGCAAGGCGTTGGGCAGATGTTTTTCAAGGGTGCCCCGCATGACCAGCAAGTTAACCCTGGAGTCGTCAATGGCAAGAATTTTCATGGTCCTTTGACTCCGTTCAGGACAGGCCGGGGCACCGGGGCGATGGTGAAGGGCAGTCTGCAGGTAAAGCTGCTGCCCGTTTCCGGTGCGCTTTCAAGGGTCAGGCTGCCTTCAAGCTTGTCGCAGATGGTGCGCACAATTGCCAGGCCGATGCCGCTTCCATCACTGCGACGGGTCAGATAATGTTCAACCTGGGTGAACGGTTCAAAAATCAGTTCCTGGTGGGCGACCGGAATCCCCTTGCCGTTGTCGTTGACCTGTACCATGACGTTTGCCCGCTGCCTGTTCTCAGCGGAGGCTTCTGTCCGGATCAGGCAGCTGACCGATCCTCCCCTGGAGGTGAACTTGAAGGCGTTGTCCAACAGACAGCCGACAACAATATGAAGTGCGTCCCAGGGGCCGTTCAGTTCCAGGCTTGGCGGATCTGAACAGGCGGTCTTAAAAGTTATGCCTGCGCCGGCGGCCTTTGGGCGGTAACGCTTTTCCAGTGTTTCAAGCACCTGGCAGGGGGATTTGGTGACAGCACCGGTGGTGTGTTTGGTTGAACGGACTTCCACCAGGGTCAGCAGGTTGTTGACCAGGTTGGTCATCCGCTGGGCTGAGGTCTTGAGCATACCGAGATACGCCCCCTGCTGTTCCGGTGTAGTCTCACATTCCATCAGTTGAATCGCCCCCATGATGCCGTTTAAGGGGGTGCGGAACTCATGGCTGATCAGGCTCAGGAACTCGCGTTTCAGTTCCTGAACTTCGTTGGATGTGCGCTGCGCCTCCTGCAGCTCTTCCAGCTGATTGCACAGCAAGCGGGTCTGTTTGGCAACCTGTTCTTCCAGCCGGATACGGTACTGCTGCTCCAGCCGCTGGGTCATTAAAAAAGCCAGCGCCTTTGAAATGCACCAGTTCAGCTGCTCAAAGTCAATCGGCTTGAACAGCAGGTCAAAGGCGTGCTGCTTCAGACCTTCAACCACCAACTCGAAATCGGTGTAGCCGGTCATCAGCAAAACCGGCAGGGCAGGGAGCAGTTGATGGATCGCCTCCAGCAGCCGGATGCCGTTCATGTCCGGCATGCGGATATCGGTAATCAGCAGATCAATCGGATGCTGGTGTTGTTCTATGATAGACAGTGCCTGTTGACCGCCGGAGGCACAGATGACCTGATAGTTCTGGGAAGTCAGGAAAGTCTGCAGCATCTTCAGCACCATCGGTTCATCATCTACCAGCAGGATGGTGGCCTTGATCAGTGAGGTCTCATGGGTCTTTCCGGGGGCTGCTTCCATCGTGTGTCTCTTCCTGGTGCTAGGGTAGCGTCACAGTATCCAGCTAAAATATACAAAAAATGTGCCATTTGGTGCAGGCATGAAATAGTTGTGTAACTTTACAGTTTAATTGCTTTAATTATTGTACAGGTATGGATGCGATGTGTGTCACTGATGTGTCATGGCGCACTTTGGCGCACTGGATGTGTGTCAGATTTGTTTTTGTTCATCTTCCTGTTCCTGTTGCTCCATCCGTCGGTAGAAGGTGCGGCGGCTGATTCCCATGAGCTTTGCTGCTTCAGTGCGGTTGCCGTTGGTACGGTGTAGTGCTTCATCAAGGTCTGTTGTGCCGTGAACTGTTTTATTCTCAGCTGCCGGTCTGTTCGTGTTGTTGCTGAAAAAATCGGCTGGCAGAGAAGCAGAGGTAATGACCGAGCCCTGGCTGAGGATGCAGGCATGTTCGATCAGATGTTCCAGTTCTCGCACATTGCCGGGCCAGGTATGGGATCGCATGGCAGCCAGGACGTCTTCTGAAAGGCTGCTGTAACTGCGGTTGAATTTGTGGGAAAACTGCTGCAGAAAGTGGGAAACCAGCAGGGGCAGATCTTCCAGCCGGTCACGCAGGGCAGGGACATCAAGGCGAACAACATTCAGGCGGTAATAGAGATCCTGGCGGAATTCTCCCCGCCTCACCTTCTCCTGCAGGTTGCGGTGGGTGGCGGTAATCACCCTGACATCAATCTTGATCGGGGTGGTGTCACCGACCCGCTCAATTTCCCGTTCCTGCAGCACCCGCAGCAGCCTGATCTGCAGGGCAGGGGATATATCGCCGATTTCATCAAGAAAGATGGTGCCGCCGTGAGCCTTCTGGAACCGGCCGGCCTTGTCCTTGATCGCCCCGGTGAAGGCTCCCCGCACATGGCCGAACAGTTCGCTTTCCAGCAACCCTTCCGGCAGGGCGGAACAGTTGAGCTTTACGAACGGTTTATGCTTTCTGGCGCCGCATTCGTGGAGCGCCTGTGCCACCAGTTCTTTGCCGGTGCCGCTTTCGCCGTAGATCAGCACGGTGCTGGTAACATCGGCCAACGCTTCAACCCGGGTGAACAGTTGCTGCATGACCGGAGCCTTGCCGATGATGGCCTGAAAGCGGCTGCGCTGCTGAAGTTGCCGTTCCAGGGCATCCAGTTCGGTTTCGTCGCGGATGACCGCCACGGCGCCGGTACGACGGCCATCTTCACTGATGATCGGCGTGGTGATGATGCTGACAATTCTGAGACGTCCGCCATTACCCCGGCATTCGATCCGTTTCAGTTCCTGATGCTGGCCGGTTCTGAGGGTTTCGGCCAGAGCCATTCGGCAACTGCCGTTGCACCCGCTGGCAAGTGTGTCAATCGGTTGTCCCAGTTGTCCGGCATGATAGCCGCACTGGTGGGCCGCTTCATTGATATGCTGCAGCTGCAGGGTCTGGTCCACCATAATGATTGCATCGCTGATGCTGCGATTGATCGCTTCAAGGTTGGCGCGGTACTTTTCCCGCTCAAGCTGGAGCCTGCGGTTTTCTACGGCATGGCGGGTGATGCTGCTGATCTGCTGGCTGTCGAATGGTTTGCAGAGATAGTCAAAGGCACCGCAGCGTACCGCCTCTGTTGCGGTGGCAACATCAGGGTAGCCGGTCATCATGATCACGCGGCTGGTGGGGGCCAGTGACGTGGCCGCCCTGAGCAGTTCAAGGCCGCCCTGCTCCTTGTCCAGCATGATGTCAACGAAGATAACATCATATTCCTGCTGTTGCAGCAGGTTCAGCGCATCCTGGCGGGTATGGGTAACCGATGGCAGATACCCTTCGTTTGTCAGTATGGTGCTGATCAGACGGGTAATGGCCGTTTCGTCATCAACAATCAATATCCTGGCAAGCATATACCCCCCGTTGTTGACCTGTATACCAGTATGGTTTATAGAATAGCTCAGTATTGAGACTTTGCAACTTTCGTTATAACCGGGAGATCAGATGGCACGTCCGACCTGGGATCATTACTTTATTGATATCACCCATCTGGTGGCTACCCGTTCCACCTGTCTGCGGCGTCAGGTGGGGGCGCTTTTGGTCAAGGACCGTAATATTCTGGCCACCGGCTACAACGGCACACCGTCAGGTATCCGTCACTGTGAAGAGACCGGCTGTCTGCGGGAGCAGCTGAACGTGCCTTCCGGTGAACGCCATGAGTTGTGCCGGGGGTTGCATGCCGAACAGAACGCGATTATCCAGGCGGCCCGCCACGGCGTAAATATTGACGGATCGACCCTGTATTGCACCACTATGCCCTGTATCATCTGTACCAAGATGCTGATTAATGCCGGTATCAAACGGATTGTCTATGAAGAGGGCTATGGTGATGATCTGGCCCGTGAGATGGTGGCAGAGGCAGGGATTGAGATCTGCCGTTTTGATCGGGAAACAATCGGGAAGGGGGCAGCATGAAATGTCCGTTTTGTGGCAATCCTGACAGCAAGGTGGTTGATTCACGCCCTGACAAGGGGGGGGCGGTTATCCGCCGCCGCCGCGAGTGTGAAGAGTGCGCCAAGCGGTTCACCAGCTACGAGCGGGTTGAGGAGATGCTGCCACTGGTCTGCAAGAAAGATGGACGCCGGGAACATTTTGACCGGATGAAGGTGATCTCCGGCATCAAAAAAGCCTGTGAAAAACGTCCGGTATCGGTCGAGGATATCGAGCGGATGACGGATCGTCTGGAAACCCGTTTGCAGGAGTGCGGAGAACGGGAGATTCAGGCTTCTCTGATCGGCGAATGGATTATGAAGGAGCTGCATGCCGTTGATCAGGTGGCCTACGTTCGTTTTGCCTCGGTCTATCGTTCCTTTAAAGATATCAGTGAATTTATGGTTGAGCTGCAGGATCTGTTGAAGAAATAGGGCCAGGGGCAGGGGTCAGGGGGCAAAAATGCAGGATGATCTCAAATATATGCGACGGGCGCTGGCGCTGGCACGCAAGGGAGTAGGCAGGACAGCTCCCAATCCGGCGGTGGGCTGCGTGATTGTACGTGACGGCGTGATTGTGGGGGAGGGGTGGCATAAAGAAGCCGGTGCCCCCCATGCCGAGATTCATGCCCTGGATATGGCCGGTGAAGCGGCCAGGGGGGCTGATGTCTATGTCACCCTGGAACCCTGTTGTCACCACGGCAAGACACCGCCTTGCTGCGATGCCCTGATTGCCGCAGGTGTGCGGAGGGTAGTGGCCGGTATGGTTGACCCGTTTTTGCAGGTGGCCGGTAAAGGGCTGCTGGTCTTGCGTCAGGCAGGTATCAAGGTGGATGTGGGACTGCTGGAAGAACAGTGCCGCGAGTTGAACAAGGGGTTCATCAAGGTGGTTACCGCCGGTTTGCCCTACGTTATCTACAAGACCGCCATGACCCTGGACGGCAATATCGCCACAGTAACCGGTCATTCCCGCTGGGTAACCGGTGAAAAATCACGCGGTCTGGTGCATCGTTTGCGATCCCGCTGTGATGCGGTTATGGTCGGGGTGGATACGGTTATTGCCGATAATCCGCAATTGACGGTGCGTCATGTGCATGGACGCGATCCGTTGCGGGTGATTGTGGATACCCGTCTGCGCACACCGGCAAGCGTTAATGTCTTGAATGGCGTTGATACCGGCAAGACGCTGATTGCAACCTGTGAATCTGATCCAGAGGTGCATCAGCGTTACCTGTCCCAGGGAGCGGCGGTTCTGGTCTGCCGCGAATACGATGGCCGGGTGGAAATGACGGATCTGCTGCGGAAGCTGGCCACCAGGGGGGTGCAGACCATTTTGCTTGAAGGCGGCAGCCGTCTTGCCGGGGATATGCTGCAGCATGGCCTGATTGATGAATGTGTCTTCTTTTATGCTCCCAAGATTGTCGGCAACGGCTTTGCCCCTTTTGTGATCCAGGGGATCACCACTATGGATGAGGCGATTAAAATTACGGTGCAGCGGGTGCAAATGAGTGGACAGGATGTACTTGTCTATGCCAGACCGGAGGGGCCATGTTCACCGGCCTGATTGAATGTACCGGTCGTGTTGTTTCCCTGCGCCGGGGAGGAGAGCGCGCTGTGCTGGAAGTTGCTGCTCCGTTACCGGCTGGCGAAGTCGGCATCGGCGATTCCATCGCCGTGAATGGTGCCTGCCTGACGGTTGTCGGGATGCAGGGGGAGCGCTTCAGTTTTGATGTGTCGCCCGAGACCGTGACAAGGACCACGTTTTCAGCGCTGCAGCCGGGTAGTCCGGTGAATCTTGAGCGTGCCTTGCCGTTTGGAGGCCGTCTGGATGGCCATCTGGTGACCGGTCATATTGATTGCGTCGGGAGGCTTGAGAGCCGCACGAACCAGGGGAACGCGGTGCTGTTGAGCTTCAATCTGCCGCAGGATCAGGCACGAATGCTGGTGGAAAAAGGATCGGTTGCCATTGAGGGGGTCAGTTTGACTGTCAACAGTGTGGCTGATAACGGTTTTTCTGTTTCAATCATTCCCCACACCCTTGAAAAAACGACGCTGGCTGCTATCGGTTCAGGCGCAAAGGTGAATATTGAAACTGATATTATTGGGAAATATGTGGCGAAGCTGGTTGCGCCATACGCCGGCAAGAGCGGTTTAACCATGGAAAAGCTGATGCAAAACGGATTTATGTAGGGGCCTGAGTCCAGGGGTCAGAGGCCGGAAAACGGAGATAATGCGTATTATGGGTGTGTCTACGATTGAAGAGGCGATAGAGGATATCCGCCAGGGTAAGATGGTTATTCTGGTGGATGACGAGGATAGAGAGAATGAAGGGGATCTGACCATGGCGGCCGAGAAGGCTACCCCGGAGGCGATCAACTTCATGGCCAGATACGGGCGTGGGCTGATCTGTCTGACCCTGACTCCGGAAAAATGTGATGCCTTGGGGTTAAAGCCGATGGTGCGGGATAACACCTCACCGTTTGAGACCGCCTTTACCGTCTCGATTGAGGCGAAGCGGGGGGTTACCACCGGTATTTCCGCTGCTGACCGCTCTCATACCATTCTGACTGCCGTAGCTGATAAAGCTTCAGCTGCGGACCTGGTCAGTCCCGGCCATATTTTTCCCCTGCGTGCCAGGCCGGGCGGAGTGCTGGTCCGTACCGGCCAGACCGAAGGATCGGTTGATCTGGCCCGCTTGGCCGGCCTGACTCCGGCCGGTGTGATCTGCGAGATCATGAATGATGACGGCAGTATGTCACGCATGCCGGAACTGCGTACCTTTGCCAGACAGCATGGCCTGAAGATCTGCACCGTGGCTGATCTGGTGGCGTATCGCCTGAAAAATGAGCATTTGGTACGTATGGTGGCAGATGCCAAGCTTCCCTCTCGTTACGGTGGTGACTGGCGGGTAGTGGCCTTTGAAAACGATGTGGACAAGCTTGATCATATTGCCCTGGTTAAAGGGGAGATTATGGTTGAGCAGCCGGTGCTGGTGCGGGTCCATTCCGAGTGCCTGACCGGTGACGTGATGGGTTCCATGCGTTGCGACTGTGGTGAACAACTACACAAGGCGATGGAGTTGATCGACAAGGAGGGGAGTGGGGTGATCCTCTATATGCGGCAGGAAGGGCGCGGAATCGGTCTGATCAACAAGCTGAAAGCCTATGAGTTGCAGGATCAGGGGATGGATACGGTTGAGGCAAATCAGCAGCTCGGGTTTAAGGCTGATATGCGTGACTATGGTGTTGGCGCCCAGATTCTGCTGGCTTTGGGTATCAAAAAAATCAGGATTCTGACCAATAACCCCCGCAAGCTGGTAGGATTGCAAGGCTACGGGATTCAGATTGTGGACCGTGTATCGATCGAGGCCAACCCTACCTGTTCAAACCGTGTGTACCTGAAGACCAAACGGGAAAAGTTGGGTCATCTGCTGAAAAAAGTATGATGCGTGTTCTGCTGCATATCTGTTGTGGTCCCTGTGGCATCTACCCCTTGTCCACATTACGGGAAGAGGGGCTAGAGGTATCGGGCTTTTTCTTCAATCATAACATCCACCCTTACCAGGAATATGTCCGGCGGCGTGATGCAGCGCTCCAGATGGCCGCGTTGGAAGGGATGCCGCTTGTGGTAAAGGATGAGTACCGGTTAGAGGAGTTTCTGGCCAATGTGGCTGCCGAGCCTGATAAGCGCTGTGGTTATTGCTATGCTTCCAGGCTCGATGGGGTGGCAGCTTCAGCGAAAGAAAACGGTTTTGATGCCTTCAGCTCATCGCTCTTTTACAGCCGCTACCAGAACCATGATCTGATGCGTTTGAAGGCAGAAGCAGCAGCAGAGCGGCACGGGGTGCCTTTTCTGTATCGTGATTTCAGGCCGGGCTGGCAGGAGGGGATCCGGCGTTCAAAGGAACTGGATTTGTACCGCCAGCAGTACTGTGGCTGTATTTATAGTGAGAAGGAACGCTACTGCCGTTGACGGATAGTTTCAACAGAAAAGGCCCGGACTCGTCCGGGCCTTTTCTGTTGCAGCCGGTTTGTGCCTGACGACTAGGCGTGAATTGCGCTGACAGGGCAGGTATCTACGCAGGCGCCGCAATCGATGCAGGTGTCTGCATCAATAACGCGCTTGCCGCCTTGCTCACTGATTGAGTTTACAGGGCAGGAATCTTCACATGCTGCGCAGTTGGTGCAATCGTCAGTAATAGTGTGTGCCATGGTACCACCTCCTAGAAATAGTCAGAAATTTGTTGGCCTTTTTAAAGGCGTCATCGTGGTATCACAGCATCACAAAAATGTCCAGAAAAACTGTATACGTGATTTCAACGTGCAGCTTCATAAATTGGTTGAATTTTGCTGGAACAGCATGATATATCAAATGCGGTTTTATTATTGTGTAAATGGTTTAATCTGGCTAATGTTTTTTTATTATAAGTAACGTCTTTATTCTCTCGATTCAGGAGGAGTTTTCATGATTATCATGGCGCTTAACTGCGGTAGCTCATCAGTCAAATACCAGTTGTTTGACTGGGAGAAAAAGGTGGTCGTAGCCAAAGGGATGGTTGAGCGGGTTATTGTTGGTGACTCCTATATCGTGCATGAGGTTCCCGGCAAGGAGAATTTCAAGTTTGAGCAGGACTGTCCTGACCATAAGGCTGCGATTGACCTGGTAATCCGGGTTGTAACTGATCGCGATCATGGTGTGCTGCAAAGTGTTGCCGAGATTTCTGCGGTTGGGCACCGGGTAGTGCATGGTGGCGAAAAGTTTACCTGCTCTGTTCAGATTGATGATGATGTCCTGAATGCGGTCAAGGATGTCCAGCATCTTGCCCCGCTGCATAATCCGCCAAATATTGAAGGTATTGAGGCTGCTCTTTCCTTGATGCCGACCATTCCCCATGTGGCCATCTTTGACACCGCCTTCCACCAGACCATGCCGGAACATGCTTTCCTCTATCCGGTACCGTACGACTGGTATGAACACCATGGTGTCCGTCGTTACGGCTTCCACGGCACCTCGCACCTGTACGTCTCAAAGCGGGCTGCCACGTTGCTGGGCAAACCGGCCGACCAATGCAATATTATTACCATGCACATCGGAAACGGCGTTTCTCACTGTGCCATTAAAAATGGTATCTCGGTTGATACCACTATGGGGCTGACACCACTTGAAGGGGCGGTTATGGGTACCCGAAGTGGTGACATAGATCCGGCTATTCCAGCCTTTATGATGCAGAAGGAAAACCTTTCAGCCAAGGAAATTGACAGCGTCCTGAACAAAAAGAGCGGTATCCTGGGCATAACCGGTCGTTATAC
>CAXNJF010000007.1:0-15843 GCA_964202585.1 Trichlorobacter sp.
GAAGGAGGCAGCGTAGGAATCCGGCACTTCGGTAAAGTAGAAGCGGTTGATCTTGTCCTGCCCGGTGCGCCAGCCAGCATATTCATAGCTTGAGTATGGCTCCAGAATGTACATCCGCTCATTGTTCTTTAACCACGACTTCTGGCCTGACACGATATTGCGGCCATCAACGGCTATCACCACCCCTACCCGCCGGTTCAGCTTGTTACGAACCGACAGCTTGTAATGGTCCCCCTTAACCGCTTCGGCATAGACCTTTTTGGATGGGTAGCGAGCAGAAACCGGATAGAAAGGTAACTCGGTGCCGCTGTCGGAAACAATCCGTACCTCAACGCTGTCACCGATACTGCCTGCCCGGACCTGTACTGCACTGATAATGACTGCCAGAATTACTGCTGCGATGGTTTTCATGACATCCTCCTGTTTGGGGTGATCGGCTTTGTTGGCCTTTGCATCGTTAGACAGAAGGAATAAGGGAAAAGTTCCCGAAAATTTTATTTTTCTGTAACCTGCCAGAATATCGTCAGTTCTAACCATTCAGGATGAGACAGTCCACTCACGGGTCGTTCCGTTATCCGCCCCAACTTTTCAACCTGGCCAAGTAACTCAGGCAAACGGGCCGCTTCAATACGAATCAAAAAATTGTCAGGACGGCTGTCAACAACCGTTCCTGCTAAGCTTTGTACGACAACATGCAGTTTTTCAGAAACAGTGGCCTGGTCATGTGCCACCAGCCGTACTCGTAACGGCCGAGAAACAGTTGCAGCAAACCGGTTATCGCTACTCTCTGCCTTGCGCCTGCTTGCCATCTTACGTTCGGCCATTGGCGCAGCGCTTCCGACAGCCTGTTCACGGCTGGCGGAAGGAGCCGCAGGTACTGCCTCTGGTGCCGCCTTGGCTCGATCCATTAACTCTGTCATATCCGCAGCAGCTTGTGGAGGGGGGGCGAAGGCAGGAGCTGCTGGTGGTTCCTGCAGCGCCGGAGCGCCGGGTTGATAAGGCTGGCGGTCGGGTAGCGCCTGAGGAGCTGCCGCTGCTGGTGCAGAAGAAGGTTGAGTCGGCACAGCCTGCACTGCAGTATCCTTGGCAGCCTCAGCTGCTGGCGCTTTGAGCTCTGTCTGAACCTGCCGGGAATGCTCCACCTCTTGCATGACATACCAGGCGGTGACGCAAATCATCACCAGGGCAAACGCCTCCAGGGGCAGCTTGATCCGCAACGGCAGGATCAGACGCCTGAACCAGCTCTGTTGTTGTACGGCATCTTCCCGTACCCGCGCCATGATACGGGTAGCCAGCCAGGGTGGTGGCTCCAGATCAGGGGTCTCACGAACCGCTTGCACAACCAGCTGAAGCTGGGCCAACTCGCTGCGGCACGCCTCACATTCAGCCAGATGCTGTTCAACCAGCGTCAGGTCTGCTGCAGTCAAATCGCCTCCGGCCAGGGCTGCAAGCATACTCCGTATTTCGTCATGGTTTTTCATGGACGCCCCATACCCCTGGTCACACAATCCCGTACCGACTCACGAGCCCGAAACAGGCGAGACTTGACCGTTCCTTCCCTTAAGCCCAGAGCCTGCGCCACCTCATCATAGGGCAGCTCCCGCATATCCCGCAACACCAGCACCTCACGAAACCCCTGATCCAGTGCTTTGATGCAACGTTCCAACAGCTCCCTCAGCTGTGACTGCTCAAGACATTCCAGAGCCGTAGGCAGTTCTGAGGCCAGATGAAGCTGCCTGCTCTCCCCTGCCTCTTGCGTGGTTTCAAACGAGGTTTCCCGCCCCTGCTTCTGACGGTTTTGCTGCCAACGGGTGCGGGCCAGATTGACGGTGATGCTGGTCAACCAGGTGGAAAACCTGGCATCACCCCGAAAATCTGCAATCTTTCGCCAGGCAGACAGAAAAGTATCCTGGACGATCTCTGCCGCATCAGCCTCATTACCGCTGATCCGCAGGGCTGCATTATAGAGGCTGCGTTGATGCCGCAGCACCAGCTGCTCAAAGGCGCGGGTATCCCCCCTGCGACAGGCTGCCACCAGCTGCAGATCATCTACTATTTCAGAACTGGCAGCACTCATACCATCAGACATCTCCACCTGCGAAAAAGTTCCCGAAACTATCTGCTAAAAAGCCCCGCAACAGCATATTGCGGGGCTTTTGTTCACCACAGAAGTGAAAAAACAGCAGCTACTTCAACACAAAAGCAACCCGTGCATCAGCCATAAAGCCGTTGTTCTGGTTGGCACTGAAGATTTGCAGAGCCACTTCACTGCTGACCTGCAGGTCGGAAGAACTGACCGTTCCGGATGCAGTGACCACCAGCGGATTGTTGACGCCACGCTTGCCCAGGGCAGCACGGGCCTTGTCAATACTGTTGGTATACTCACCGCAGCCTTGCTCAACCAGAACCTTCTGGCTGATCTTGGCCGGGTCGTAGAGTACCTCGCCCTTGGGGTTAAAGATCCGGTTGATCAGAGCCGGACGGAAGGCATAGGCGGTAGCGTCAATGACCAGACCGTCATATGGCTGGGCAACCGGAGGCGGAACCGGCAGATCAGCAGGTGGCACAAAAACCGGCTTATCCATCTCTTGCCTGATCTTCGGCTCGGACAGTATTTTTTCATACATCATGGCGCCAAAGCTTTGCGGGCCGTTCAGCCCTACCTTGAGGATAACCAGAGCTGTTTCCTCTCTGGCATTCCAGTCCTTGAGTACCGGCTGGAAGCGTTTTACAAAGCCACTGACTGAAGACATGATGACGTCAGACTCAAGCTCAGCATCCCGAACCGTTGTCTCCCCGGTCACGGCAACCCCTCTCAGAAGTTCTACCAATGCCCGCTGGGCAGCCACCTCGGCAGCCCTGGTTGCAGTCAGGCGACGCTGGCCGCCGGTGGAACCTTTTTTGGGAGCCCCTTCACCTACAACCAGAATGGCATCCTGCTTGAATGCCTGCTCAACCGTAACGGTGACGGTTACTTTTTCTCTCCTGATATACTCACGAGCCTGCCGGTAGTTTCTCAGATCAATATCATCTGCCTGTGCCAATCCTGAAAGCCCCATCAGGGCTACTGCTGCCAGCATAATACACTTTTTCATGTAGACTTCCTCCTTGTCTGTTTTAACTAATAAATGTTTATTTTCTGCTGCAGCATCCGCACAGCCAGAATTGCTTCGGCACCATCCACCGGCTCGCTGACACGGAACTCACCGGACAGTTCCCCCTCCATGATTCCCCGGCTGGTCATGTTCATAACCGCATTATAGAAGGGGGATGTGGGCTTGACATCCGGAAAGGGGGAACGATCCTGTCCGAAGTAGGCAGTGGCCAGCGTTTCATTGCCGGTCAGCTTGATCAGGACATCTTCCAGAATAAAAGCCATCTCGCCACGCAGAACCGCATCCTGAGGTTTAAAGAGGTAGGCTCTGGTGGTCTGGTCATATTTGGGTTCAAGGCCACGAACCTTCCACTTCATGATGGTAGTAACCTCATCGCGAAACTGGTGCGAGAGGAGGTCTGCCGGCGTAAACTCTGCCTTCATGGCATCCAGTTGCGACTTGACCGGAATCCGGCCTGCAAACAGCTTGTCGATCTTCATCTCATCAACCAGAAGCGCTGCCAGATCACCACGTGACACGGTATCTTTTACCGCTATCTTCCTGCCTACATCACCGACGGTAATGCCACCCATGGCACGCACAATCTTTGAGGTTTTTTTCCAGGCCTTGTCAGCCAGTTCGTTCCACTTGCCCATTTTGCGACTGTCCAGGGTCTTGCGGAATTTGTTCTCTGCCTTGCGAAACTGGTACCCTTCCAGATAGGCCAGTCCCATGAAATAGGCTGCCGCTTCCCTGCCCTGATAATAGTCAAGACGGCGCTCATCAACCTTCTCAAGCGACTTGGCCCCCTGATAGGCTGCCTCGGCACGGTCAATCCAGTCTTTACCTTTTACCAGAGGAGCCACCCGCAGCACGGCCAGATAGTATTCAAAACGGTCATTGTCAGATTCAGCCAGCTTTCTGGCCTTTTCCAGATACTCCTCAGATCGGGCGACTTCGACTCCGCTATAGCCGGAATCAGTGGTCTCTCTGGCCTTCAGCGCAGCGACAATCGCCTTGCCGCCATAAGCGACCGAAAAGTTTTCTTCGCAATAGAGCGCCCGATCAAACTTCTCCTGTGCCAGATCAATCTTGAGAGCCTCAAGCGCCTCCATGCCACGCAAATAATGATGAGCCGGATTGTCTTCCGGCGCCGTGCAGCGCGCTACCTGCTTGGCACACCCCCCTGCCAGCACAACCAGTGATAACAACAGGAACATCCAGAGACGTTTCATACGCAACTCCTTTTAGTGAACGTAATCACAACTACACAGAAAACAGAGACGCATTACTATGTTGATTATGATACCACCAAATGATTGAAAGTAAACTCCCCCTGAAAAAAACTGGTCACATAGTTGTGTTATCTGCTGCAATCAGCGCTCCGCCGATAAGCCCGGCATCGTCTCCCAATACGCTTTTACAAAGGTTCACCTGCTTGACCATCAGAGGAAATGCGCGCTGCTGCATGGTTCTCTTCAAAACAGGAGCAAACAGGTCATATCCTGCAGCAACACCACCCCCGATAACAACACCGTCCAGGTTAAGAGTATTTGTCAGGCTGGCAAGGGCGGTTCCCAGCCAGTAGCCGATTTTATCGAATGCAGCGCAGGCGGCCGGCTCTCCGGCACGGGCCTGTAACGCCAGCTCCTCTGGCGCTCTCCCCCCTCCGTAGCGGGAAAGAGCTGCTGCGGAAACATACTGCTCCAGGCACCCCCTGTTGCCGCAGGGACAGGGGATCCCTTCAGGTTCAACGGTACTATGGCCGAATTCGGCAGCAAAACCACCGGAACCGCTCCAGAGCCTGCCATCCAGGATCAGGCCGCTTCCCAGACCGGTACCAATGGTTATGACAACCAGCGACTTCATTCCCCGACCGGCTCCTGCCCATGCCTCTCCCAGCGCAATCAGGTTGGCATCATTGGCAGATACTACCGGCAGGTGTAATCGGGACGAAAGCAGGTCCGAGAGATTCAACCCTTCCAGTGGCCGCAGATTTACCGTTGAATGAATCATACCATCGGCACCGATCAACCCCGGAACCCCGAACCCCACCCCTTTTACCTGTATTCCACGATTTTCAGCTGCAGTTATCAGCGTGGCAATCGCCTCGGTCAAGCGTGCCAGAAAAAGCTCGGAACCTTCCGCAATGGAACTCTTTAACCTGAACCGGTCAATCACTTCACCAGACGGCCGCACCAATGCCCCCCGCAAATTTGTACCGCCGATATCGACACCAACATAGCCAGTTACGACATCTGTCATAGTTACGTTCTCCCCGTCAGATCAAATGAAGGTAATACTACGGCACCCTTCCTGCCTTCATCAACCCTTTCAACACATCAAATAGAATATTTTTTTAGAACAGCCCGTTAGCTCTTGACAGCCCTTGGCAAGGGGCATATATGTCTTTAGTAAAAGTAAATACAACACTGTATTATTTGGATAAAAACAACCACTTTTTTATCACGACTAAATTTTGGGGAGGTATGTAGACCATGGCAAAAATCAAGGATGCGCTTGAATATCACTCAATGGGACGTAAGGGGAAGATCGAAGTAATCTCCACCAAACCGTGCCAAACCGCTGCAGATCTGTCACTTGCCTATTCACCCGGCGTAGCTGAACCCTGCCTTGCAATCGAAAAAAACCCTGATGATGCTTACAAGTATACCGCAAAAGGGAATCTTGTGGCAGTGGTCTCCAACGGCACCGCTGTACTGGGTCTGGGCAATCTGGGGGCACTGGCCGGCAAGCCGGTCATGGAAGGTAAAGGAGTTCTCTTCAAGCGCTTTGCTGATATTGATGTCTTTGACATAGAGCTGGACACTGAAAATCCGGACGAGATCATCAAGGCCTGTCAACTGCTGGAGCCAACCTTTGGCGGTATCAACCTTGAGGACATCAAGGCGCCGGAATGTTTCTACATAGAGGAAGAACTGAAGAAGACCATGAAGATTCCGGTCTTTCACGATGACCAGCACGGCACCGCCATCATCTCCTCTGCAGCACTGCTGAATGCCCTGGAACTGGTTGGCAAGAAGATGGAGGACATCAGGATTGTGGTCAACGGCGCTGGCGCTTCAGCCAACTCCTGCGCCAAGCTGGCCATCGCCCTCGGCGTCAAGCCCAACAATATGATTATGTGTGACACCAAGGGGGTCATTTATAAAGGGCGGGTTGAGGGGATGAACCCGTATAAGGCGCTCTTTGCCTCCGACACCCCCTTTCGGACCCTGGAAGAAGCAGCAAAAGGTGCCGATGTTCTGTTCGGTCTATCGGCAAAAGGGGCCTTTACCGCTGATATGGTCCGTAGCATGGCCCCCAACCCGATCATCTTTGCCATGGCAAACCCCGATCCTGAAATTACCCCTGATGCGGCCAAGGCAGCCCGCGGCGATGTTATTATCGCCACCGGTCGTTCCGATTATCCCAACCAGGTCAACAATGTATTGGGTTTCCCGTTCATCTTCCGGGGCGCTCTGGATGTCCGGGCCAGTTGTATCAATGAAGAGATGAAGCTTGCAGCGGTCAAGGCCCTGGCGAAACTGGCCCGTGAAGAGGTGCCTGATTCCGTCAGCAAAGCCTACGGCAATGTAAAGTTTGCCTTTGGGCGTGACTACATCATCCCCAAACCGTTTGATCCCAGAGTATTGCTCCACGTAGCACCTGCCATTGCCCAGGCAGCCATGGACAGTGGCGTGGCCCGCCAGCCGATTGAAGATATGGCAAAGTATGTCGAACACCTTGAATCAACACAGGGCAAATCCAAAGAGATTATGCGGACGATCATCAACAAGGCCAAGTGCGAACCCAAACGTCTGGCTTTCCCGGAAGGGGATAATGAGAAGATCCTCAAGGCAGCCCAGATTCTTGTGGACGAAGGGATTGCCCACCCGATTCTGATCGGTAACCGTGCGAAAATCATTCAGAAGATGGAAGAACTGAACATTGAGCTGCCTGATGTCCAGATCGTAGAGCCGGACGACTATGAGCGTTCCGAAGATTATGCCCAGGAACTGTTCACGCTGCGTCAGCGCAAGGGGGTTACCCTCTCCGAGGCCCGTCGGATCATCCGCCGCAAATCACGCAACCATTTTGGCGCCATGATGGTCAGAATGGGGGATGCCGACACCATGCTCTCCGGAATTGACGCCCACTACCCTGAAACGATCCGGCCTGCGCTGGAGGTAATCGGCAAGCGGGAAGGACTGCAGAGTGTGCATGGCCTCTACATGATGGTCTTCAAGAAGGGGGTCTACTTCCTGGCTGATACCACCGTCACCATAGATCCAACCCCGGCAGAGCTGGCTGAAACCGCCATTCTTGCTGCAGATACAGCGCGTATTCTGGATGTTGAGCCGTCAGTTGCCATGCTTTCCTTCTCAAACTTCGGGTCAGTCAACAGCCCACAGACAATCAAGGTCAAGAAAGCTGTCGAGATCGTCAAAGAGCGCTGTCCCGACCTGAAGATTGATGGAGAGATGCAGGCCGATACGGCAGTGGTGCCGGAATTCCTGGACGGTTTTACGTTCTCGAAAATGAAGTCACCAGCCAACGTCTTGATCTTCCCTGATCTCAACTCAGGCAACATCTGCTACAAGCTGCTGCACCGGCTTGGCGGTGCAGATGCCATCGGACCGATTCTGATGGGTATGAACAAACCGATCCACGTCCTGCAACGTGGTGATGACGTGAATGATATCGTTAACATGGCAGCTATTGCCGTTGTTGACGCCCAGTTTAGCCCTGCCGACTGATGCTGATGCCGGGCGTACGAAAAATCGTACGCCCGGTCCATTCTTCCGTACCCACAGAATTCATTTTGACATACGTGCAATTCTGCTCTATCTGTAGACCTGTGTTGTAAACAGACCGCTCTGTCGCTATTCCTGCAGGAGGATCAGCATGCTCCGTCTCCCGAAAGGTATCCCCCTTTTTGCAAATCTTGATGCCAGTGATCTGCAGCTTGATGCTGTTATCACCAAACTTGCCCATGGCTGTTTTACCGGCTATGCCAACCTGACCTTTCAGGATGCGGTCGGTATACTGGTGTTTGAATCAGGCAAGCTGGTGAGTGTTGTTTATGAAACAGGTCAGGGGGTCAGACTGAATGGCTTTGAGTCCATAACCGCACTTGCTGAAAAGATGCTGGAAAGCAGTGGAAGCCAGCTAAACGTCTACCGGCTTTCAGATGATCTCACCATGTGTATCCATGCCCTGCTGCAGGGAGAAGTACGTTACCGCGCCCAGGAGCTGGCCCTGATTGACATCAAGGTTTTGCTTGAGCGGGTTAAAAATGAGCAGATGAACTGCTGTCTCAGAATCTATACACCGTCCCGCTCTGCCATGATTTTCTATAAAGAAGGAAATCCGCTGGGGTTCTTCCATGACGGTTCCCAGGAAATTGAGGCATCGCCCGGCGATTCACAACAACTCGCCCAGGACCCGGCTGCCAAGCTTGATCTGTACAGCACGGTCAGTGTTGACGAGCTGATGGCCCATGATCTGCTGGATATGGTTAATGTCGGCAACATCTGGAAGTCTGCTGTCAGCCGCCATCAGAGCAAGACAGGATCAGCCTGATCCTGCACGACTAAAGACAAAAAAGCCCCGTCAGTCAACATGACGGGGCTTTTTTTGTCTTTCCAGACGAACTGGTTTATTTCAGTTCAAAATCCAGCAGCTCATCTTCATCAAAATCAAAGGATTCATCCTGACCATCTGAAGAAGTATGCAAACGCATCCCCACATCACGAAAAGCGGGATTAAGAACCTCAACCTCTTCAAGAAGCTGGCGGGACTGCTCCTGATTTCCCTCTGCAGCAAAGGTTAACGCCAGTTCATACTTAAGCGCACAGGAATCTTCACGGGTCAGGGAAGGTGAGTCACACAACGCACGCAGGGCATTTTCAGCAAGCTGCAACTCTCCCTTGTCCCGCAGACAGGCCCCCTGAAGAATCAGACAGGCCATGCGACGTCCCGGATCATCGGCAGCCTGACGAAAGGCCTTGATAGCCTCATCGTAAAGCCCCATTTCGTGAAAGGCCAACCCCAGATCGTATTGAGACTGTGGATCACCGTTGTCCATTCCTTCTCCAAAACGGACCTTGCCGGCTTCAGTCTGAATATTGTCGAAAATGTCATTTACGGTTTCAAACCAGGTATTGGCCGGAGCCAGATCGATCTCACCAAAATCATCATCCAGCTCAACTTCTATTTCATAGAAATCAGTGCCTGAACCGGTTTCTGAATCCGCAAAATGACTACTATCAAGCTCCCGTGAACCCAACGTCGAAACCGGCTCAACGGCAACCTCTTCCTGGGGCTGGTCAACAACTATTTCAAGCTCCGGTTCGTGTTCCGGCTCAGCTGAAAGCTGATCCAGGTCAAGCATGAACAGTTCTTCATCAGGCACTTCTTCAGCTGCAGAAATTTTAGTTCCCAGACCTGACAATGAACCTATCTTGGCCGCAAAGGAAGCTGATTCCTCTGTAAACCCGGCTGCCTCGCAGGATCTGGCGCAGCCTTTCAGGATACGGACATTGATCGGCACCAGATCGTTCAACCTGAGATAAAATTTTCGTACAACGGCAGCCTGGTCCTGGCTCAAAAAAACAGGTTCACTCTCTTCAAGCGCTGCCAAAGCAGACGTTGCGTCTTCTTCTTCAAGCAGAGAGTTGATCAATGCCTCGCGGGGAAACAATTCGGCGGGGAAAAGTTTGATACAGTGCTGACAGACCATCTTGAGACGGGCAGAATTCCCAAGGACACTGTAGGCCAGCACTAGTAAACGCCAGGCCGGGTAACGCTGGGGGTTTGCCTTGATCAAGGACTGCAGCAAGGCAGCTGCCTGCTCAGTGCTGCCATCATGTATCTTTTGCTCTATAACAGCACAGCTGAAGTCAGGCTTGTCCGGAAAAAGCTGGCCAATCCGCTCAGCAAGCCTTGTAAAAGCAACCTCGTCACGACGTTCAACAAGCAAAAGTCCAAGGGCCCGGAATGCCTCCAGCGCCGCTTCAGCATTACCTTGCTGAAACAGCACTTCTGCGTATTTGAGCTTGAGGTTGGGATTGTGGGCATCAATCCGCTGCATCGCCTCAAGAACATGTAATGCTTGGCCTTGTTCTTTCTGTCGTTCAAAATAGTCGTAAGCTCTTTTATACTCAACCATCGCATTCGCGGTGAGTCCATGTTTCTCGTTAAGTTCTGCCAGAATAAGGGCGATGCCGATATCATCAGGAAATAGTTTTTCAATCTGCTTATAGACGGCTATCGCTTTCAGGTAAAAACCATTTGAGGAAAGATTACGTCCTATGGCTTCAAACTCTTTCCGTGATTCATCCATACGGCGGCATTTTGCAAACAGTTCAGCAAGCCGCTGACGAAGCCGCTGATCACCGGGATCAACCGTCAGAGCCTCCTGATAACAGGAAATAGCCTTATCAGCTTGCCCTTTTTGCAAAAACTTCTGGGCGTCTGTTACCAATTTATCTTTTTTATTCACCCAAAAAACCTCATCGTAAAGGTATCTAGCCAGATTAACTATTTATTCAGTAAACATAATGTATTACCCCACCCCTGTCAAGCCGTATATCTCTGGTTTTACTCATGGTTCCAAACAGTTTTGCATACAGTAGAATCCTCTTTGACAGCGCCGGACAAATACAGTACCTATTAGGATGCTTGAGACACTATTTTCATTGAAGCACGAGGTTACCATGTTGATCCTGCCACGCACTGATCCATTGTATGAGAACATTCCGGTCCAGAAGATCAATCTGCCTGAAGCCCTGAAAAAAATGGGAACCGGTGGTTTTACCGGCTATCTGGGCTTCGGCTCAAACAGCTCTGAAGGCTACTTCATTTTTATCAAGGGCTCCTTGATCAGCATCCTGATGCTGGAAGGCGCCTTTCGTAAAAACGGCTTTGAGGCGATTACCGGACTCTTCAACCATGCCACTGAAAAAGGTGGCGTGATCAATGTGTACCGGATGACCGTTGATCTGGCGGTTTGTGCCCATGCCCTGCTGCATGGCACGTCACTTCTGAAGCCGGAACCGGTTGCGGGGCTGGATCTTAAGGCGGTTTTTGCCCGGATGAAAGCGCAGCTACTGACTGGAACCGTACTGTTCTCCGCCTCTGAACGCAGCGCCATGATCTTTTACAAGGAAGGGACACCGATCGGGTTTTACCACGATGCTGCCCAGGAGATTGAGAATTCACCAGCCGAGTCCCAACGGATTGCTGCCCTGCCCGGCGCCAGCATAGAGATCCTCAGCAGCCAGCCAGCTGAGGATCTACTGCACCACAACCTTCTTGAAACCTTGAACATTGAACGGCTTTGGCACGCTGCGCAAGACAGACTTCGCGCCAGTCAGGCCAAACCAGACCTGCAGCCGCCATTGACTCTCGAACCTGCAAAGGAGGAGACAGATACCGCTATTGATGAATCTCTTTTGCATGACATTGTTGATGATCTGCGTGAAATCGCCAGCGCCTATCTCAGCAGACAAGGAGCTGTTCTTGTGGATAGCTTGCTTGAAACAGCCGGTGGCAAGGCGATCATACTTGACACCCAGAAAGCAAACGACTTTTTTTCAGCACTGTCCGAACAATCTGCAGAAATCGATCCCGATGCCAAAATTGAAGAAATGGTTGACCTGATGCGTTCCGAGCTTGCCGGACGTCTGTCAATCTGACCAATCTGACAGGACACCCACTTTCCATGCATCGTACTCTTGAGACACTCACCGTCATTCTGGTGGAACCCCAGTCACCCGGCAACATCGGCATGGTCTGCCGTGCCATGAAGAACATGGGGCTTTCACGGCTCAGGCTAGTGACAGGCTGCGACCACCTGCACCCTGAAGCGCTCAAATTTGCCGTATCAGCCAAAGATCTTCTTGAACAGGCTGTGATCTTCGACTCTCTGGCAGACGCACTTGCCGACATCAGTACTTCCGTAGCCACAACCCGACGCAGCGGCAAGTACCGCCAGGAACTGCTCAGCCCGCCCCAGGCCGCCCAGGCGCTCTTAAGCGGACCAGGGTTGGCTGCACTGGTGTTCGGACGTGAAGACCACGGACTTTCCACAGCAGAGCTGTCACTCTGCAGCTTGCAGGCAACCATCCCTTCCAGCTCTGAATACGGTTCGCTGAACCTGGCCCAGGCGGTGCTGATTTTCTGTTACGAACTGTTTGGTGCATCTGCATCAGAAACTGCCACACCGCAACGGACGCCGGCACCATCCGCTGAAATGGAACCGCTCTTCAGCCATATGGAGCAGACCCTGCTGAGGATCGGCCATCTCAACCCTCAAAATCCTGACCACATCATGCGCTCGCTACGCCGCATGTTTTTCCGGGCCGGGCTTGACAGCCGCGAAGTAGGCATCTTGCGGGGCATGTTTTCCCAGATTGACTGGGCAGCCGGAAATTTCAGCGACCGGAAAAAAACGTCGTGAATATCGTCTGGATAGGGCTGATTGCCGGATTACTGACCAGCATCGCTGCGATTCCGCAGGTCGTAAAAACCTGGCGCAGCCGTCATGCACGTGATCTGTCCATCTGGCAGCCACTTCTTTTGTCGGCAGGGGTTGCATTATGGTTGTTCTACGGTATTCTGATCAATGATATGCCACTGATTCTGTCCAACATAACGCCACTGATCTGCAACCTGCTTTTGACGGTTATGAAGGTACGCTTTGCCAATAACGACCCTGCACTAAACGAGGAGGTACAGGCATGAAACGATCGGTATGCAGTATTCTGGGACTTCTGCTGCTGTCACTGTTGTCAGGGTGCGGCTACAACACCATGCAGGCTAATGAGGAAGCGGTGATGGCTGCCTGGGGCAATGTTGAATCAGCCTACCAGCGCCGTAACGATCTGATTCCCAATCTGGTTGAAGTGGTTAAAGGGTACGCAAAACATGAAGCCGACACCCTCAAGGCTGTTACCGAAGCGCGGGCCAAGGTTGGTTCCATGCAGCTCAGCAAAGAGGTCATCAACGATCCTTCCGCGTTAACCAAGTTCCAGCAGAATCAGGGAGAACTGTCATCTGCCCTCTCCCGCCTGATGGTGGTGGCAGAGAAGTATCCCGATCTGAAGGCCAACCAGAATTTTCTGGATCTGCAGAAGCAGCTTGAAGGCACAGAAAACCGGATCAACGTTGCCCGCGAACGCTATAACAAGACCGTGCAGGTCTTCAACACCAGCATCCGCACCTTCCCCAACAGTTTAACCAACTCCATGCTGCTGCACCTGAAACGAAAAGAACCATTCAAGGCTGAAGAAGGGGCCAAGACCGCTCCCAAGCTAAAATTTTAACCGGCAGTAAACAATGAGGTTTTTGTATGCGAGTATCTGTAATGAAGCTGGTTATGCTTGTTCTCTCACTGTTCTGTCTGGCACAGGACGTGGCGGCCCTTGAGGCTCCCCCGCTCAAGGGCAGAATTAACGATTATGCAGGAATGCTCTCTCCTGCGGCCGTCCGCTCCCTGGAACAGAAGCTGGCAGCCTTTGAGCAGGAAACCACCAATCAGGTCGTGTTGCTGACGGTTCCCTCGCTGGAAGGAGACGTTATCGAAAGCTTTGCCATCAGAGTGGCTGAGGCCTGGAAGATCGGGCAAAAGGACAAGAGTAACGGTGTCCTTCTGATTCTGGCAAAAAAAGAGCGCAAGATACGGATAGAGGTCGGTACCGGCCTGCAAGGAGTGCTGCCGGATATCACCGCCGGCCAGATTATCCGTAACGTGATCTCCCCGAACCTTCGCTCAGGCGATATTGACAAGGGGATCAGCGCCGGTATTTCTGCCATCATTGATGCGACCAAGGGGGAATTCAAGGCCACTGCGGCAGATAAAAAAGCGGCTAAAAAGAAAAAAAGCGGCTACGGCCTCTTTCTGATGTTGTTGCTGGCCGGTATCGTTATCACTGCCATTGCCGGATCATCCTCCCGCACCGCCGGTGTCGTAGCCGGCGGGGTCAGTCTGCCGGTTGCCGCAGGCATTGGACTGGGAGCAGTCCTCTGGAAGCTGGGGATACTTGCGCTGCTTGGCGGCGCTGCCGGACTGCTGATCAGCCTGCTGATGCGCCTCTTTAATGCCGGCGGAGGAGGCGGAGGAGGCTGGGGTGGGCCGACCATCTTCTATGGCGGCGGCGGTGGTGGCTCATCATCCGCTGCTGACAGCTTTGAAGGTGGCGGCGGAGATTTTGACGGTGGTGGTTCTTCAGACGACTGGTAACTTGAATTGTTTACCGTATCTGGTATTCTTGGCATCGTAACAACGGACCATTGAGTAAGGAGAAAACGCTATGAAACGAATTCTGTTGCTGGTTGCAGGGTTAGTGCTGTTAAGCAGCGGTGTCGCCCTGGCGGCTGCGGTTACTGCCACCGGTGAGGGTCCCAGTAAAGATGTTGCTCTGGCTGCTGCCATGCGCCAGGCCGTTGAGCAGGGGGTTGGTGTTTTTGTCAAATCAGACACAACAGTGGTTGATTTGGCACTGGTTGATGACAAGATCCTCTCCCACAGCAGGGGATATGTCACCAGCTACAGGATCATCAGGGAGCTCAAAAAAGCTGAAGGTTTTGTTATCACCATCTCCGCGCTTGTGGATAACAAACTCCTCAAAGGGGACATTGATGCCCTGACGATCCTGCGCAAAAGTGCTGTGGTAGGCAATCCGCGCATCCTGGTTCTTTCCAGCACAAAAGACAACAACATCCGCAGCAAGGAATTTCACGATGACATCTACAACGGTATCGTGGAAGCCCTGACAGACCAGCAGTTCCGGGTAGTTGACAAGGAAGCTTCCGACAGGTTTGCCCAGCAGGTTGCAGATACCCACGGCATCGATATCGACCTGAACAAAGCAGCTAAGTATGGTCTTCAGTATCAGGCTGAATACACTATCTATTATACGGTCAGCGGCGTCATCCGCGAAGGCGCAATCGACAAGAGCGTTCTGTTAAACATCAAAACCCAGCTGATCGACAACACCCGTTCTCAGATCATTACGAACAAAAAAATCGAACAAACAGACTCGGGTACGACCGTAGCACAAGCCCTGACCAAGGCCGCCCGTGAAGGCGGCAAGCAGATTGTTGCTCCAATGGTCGATGTACTGCAAAAACACTGGATGGAGATGCAGCAAAACGGCGCCATCTACACCATTGTTATTGACGGTGTGGATGACCCCGAGCAGATTGCCAGCTTCACCGATATGTTTGAGAAATTCCCCCTGGCAACCAGTGCAAAGGAAGTTGAATCCGGCGGTGGCAAGACCACGTTTGAAGCAACCTACAAGGGCAAGCGTGACCAACTGGACCGCGATGTGATCCGCACCGCCAAGGAACTTGGCTGGAGATTGAAGAAAATTCGTGCAGAGGGTGCCCGCAGCACCTGGAAAAGAATATAAAAGGGGGACACTATGCCATTCGCACGTTTCATAGTACCTGTAATCGCTGTAACGTTACTCCTTCCGCTGACCGGATGTCAGACGTCACAAGCTATTCCTGATGAACCGGTACGCGAAGTATCACTGGAAGAATTCTTTGCACCGCCTTCAGAGAAGGTGCTCAGCACTGCCGACAGCATCGTCGTAAAAGGCGTTCGCACAAAATTCATCCACGCCCACTTGAAGGTTGATTTCAAGATCCTTAACAACCGTGGCCGACGCAACGTGATTAACTACCGTATCCAGTGGCTTGACAAGGACGGCATGATGGCAGCCCATTATGACGA
>CAXNJF010000008.1:0-15554 GCA_964202585.1 Trichlorobacter sp.
CTTTTCTTTAACGCCACGGCAATCACTTCGTTTCCTGCCTGGGACGTCAGCCCCTTTGAGTCTGCATCACCCCATCCCGATATCAGCGGAGCCCGGCTGGAGACGCTGCAACGTCTGTTGCAGGGTGGACCCTGCACCCTGGTTACACCGGTGGCGGCCCTGCTGCAACGGGTCATTCCCCGTACGGTTCTGGCAGGGGCATCCTGCAGTATCATGCCCGGTGACGAGCCGGACCGCGAGGCGCTGCTGGAAAATCTGGTCAGGATGGGCTACAGCAACTGTCCGCTGGTTGAAGAACGGGGCAGCTTTGCCGTACGGGGTGGTATCCTGGATATTTTCCCCCCAAGCCTGCCACGTCCGGTGCGGATCGAATTCTTTGGCGATACCGTGGAAACCCTGCGCAGCTTTGATCCGTTAAACCAGCGCTCGCAGGATCATCTTGCGGGCTTGAATCTGCTGCCCTCCCGTGAACTGGTGCTTTCACCTGCAGTATTGCAGGAATTTGTTCCGCGCCTGAAAGAACGTGCCGATCTGCTGGATATCCCGGCTGACCGTCGGCGTCAGCTGGTAACAGAACTGCAGGGAGCAGGCTACCCGCCGGGCATCGAGTTTCTGCAACCACTGGTTCATCCGGGGCTGGAACAGCTCTTTGCGTACCTGCACAATCCGCTGCTGGTGCTGATTGAACCTGACCAGCTGATTCCGGCAGCCGAGCAATACGCAGAAGAGGTTCAAAACGGTGCCCGCAAGGCGTTGGCGGAAGAACGGCTGCACCCTGCTGTTGCTGATCTCTATCTGACACCGGATGAACTTGAGAACACGTTCGTTACCTGTCAGCAGCTTAAGGTACAGGGGCTTGCTGTTGGTGAGGAAGCCGATTCCTGCCGGTTTCCGATCCGGTCCGAGAGCAACGCAGACCTGCGGATCAGCATGACCCGTGATCAGCAGCATCTGCTTGGACCGCTGACTGAACGGATCAAACAGTGGCGGCAAAATGACTGGCACACCTTGGTGGTCTGCCACCAGCCCAGCCAGGCCGAACGGTTGAAGGAGCTGTTTGAGCCCTACGGGATCAGTTGTACTCTGTGTGATAATCCTTTCACCCCTGAAGCACAGCAACAGGGGGCAGACCTGCTGCTTGTCATCGGAGAGCTTTCCCGTGGTTTTCGTCTGCCTGATGCACGGCTGGCGGTGATTGCCGAAGAAGAACTGTTCGGCAAGCGGGTCCGGCGTAAAAGTGGTGTCACCGCCCTGCGCACCAAGCAGATCCTGGCTTCGCTGGCAGAGCTGAAACCGGGGGATGCCATGGTCCACGTTGACCACGGCATCGGCATCTACCGCGGCCTGCAACACTTGAAGACCGGCGCGGTTGAAGGGGACTTCCTGCTGCTGGAATATGCCAATTCCGACAAACTCTATCTGCCGATTGACCGTTTGGGACTGGTGCAACGCTATGTGGGGGGGGAAGGGGCTGCACCGTCACCGGCCAAACTGGGGGGGGCTGGCTGGGAAAAGACCCGCAGCAAGGCCAGAAAAAATATTGAAGAGCTGGCCGAAGAGCTGCTAGAGGTGTACGCCAAACGCCAGGCCAGTCAGGGCTACAGCTTTTCGCCGCCGGATGAGCTGTTCCGCGAATTTGAGGCTACCTTCCCCTGGGAGGAGACCCCGGACCAGCTCTCTGCCATTCAGGATGTACTCTCTGACATGCAGCACAGCAGGCCGATGGATCGACTGGTCTGCGGCGATGTTGGCTACGGCAAGACCGAAGTTGCACTGCGGGCCGCCTTTAAAGCGGTACTGGACGGCAAACAGGTGGCGCTGCTGGTCCCCACCACCATCCTGGCCTCCCAGCATTTTGAGACCTTCACCAACCGCCTGCAGGAGTACCCGGTCTCTATCGAGATGCTCTCCCGCTTCCGTACTGCGAAAGAGCAGAAGGAATCCCTGGAAAGACTGAAAAGCGGCAAGCTGGACATCATCATCGGCACCCACCGCCTGCTGCAGAAGGATGTAACCTTCAAGGATCTGGGGCTGTTGATTGTGGATGAGGAACAGCGCTTCGGGGTCAAGGACAAGGAGCGGCTGAAACAGTACCGGGCCAACGTGGATATCATGACCCTGACCGCCACCCCGATCCCCCGCACCCTGCATCTCTCCATGCTGGGGATCCGCGACCTCTCGATCATTGACACCCCGCCGGTGGACCGTCAGGCGATCAAGACCGTGGTGGCGCGGGATACGGATGATCTGCTGCGGGATGCAATTACCAGAGAACTGGAGCGGGATGGACAGATCTTCTACGTCCACAACCGGGTACAGTCCATCGGCATTGTTGCCGACCGGTTGCGGGCGCTGGTACCCCAGGCACGGATTGCGGTGGCCCACGGTCAGATGGAGGAAAAACAGCTTGAAAAGGTGATGCTGGGGTTTATGCACGGCGAAACCAACCTGCTGCTGACCACGACCATCATTGAGTCGGGCCTGGATATCCCCCGTGCCAATACCATGCTGGTTGATCGGGCCGACACCTTCGGCCTTTCCCAGCTGTACCAACTGCGGGGCAGGATCGGGCGTTCAACCGCCAAAAGCTATGCCTATCTGCTGGTTCCGGGGACAGGCAGCATCACCCAGGATGCACGGGAGCGGCTCAGGATCATTCAGGATATATCAGAACTTGGGGCAGGGTTCAGAATTGCCACCCATGATCTGGAGCTGCGCGGCGCCGGGGATATGCTGGGGCCACGCCAATCCGGCACCGTGGCTGATATCGGCTTTGAGCTGTACACCCAGATGCTTGAGGAGGCGATTGCCGGACTGAAGGGGCAGGAGATTGAAGAGCGCTTTGAACCTGAAATAAACCTGAATCTTTCAGCCTTTATTCCGGAAAGCTACATCCCGGACACCAACCAGCGGCTGGTGCTGTACAAACGGCTGGTGCAGGCTGAATCAAACGAGGATGTAACCGAGGTGGTCAACGAGATGCAGGATCGCTTTGGCCGGCCGCCACTGACTGCACAGACCCTGTTCAGGGTCATGGAAATCCGGATTGCGCTGAAACAACTGATGGTGTTGAAGGTTGATTGCGACGGCAAACGGCTCTGTCTGGCGTTCCACGCCAGAACACCGGTCAACCCGGAGACGCTGATCAACCTGATCCGTACCAAACCGGCCACCTATCAGTTTACCCCGGACCACCGCCTGCTGGTAACCCTGCAGGGCAACGGAACCAGCGGCGAGATCCTTGATGCGGTGACTGAGACGCTCGGGCTGCTTGGGTAAACGAGGAGCTGGCCGACACATCGCAGACGCTTGCAGCTATTCCCCTGGTGGAAAGCATTGCAATACATTCCCTGGTTACCTGTTTTGCCTGTAGAGAGGGTGCATGAAAGGTATCCGGCAGCTGGTGGAGCGGTTCTTCAGCAGGACGGTTCAAATTATAGACAACAACTACGCGCTATGCTAGATTCTATAAGTTTCATCAACCCTTTCTTTTTAAAAGGAGTACCAAACAGTGAACATCCGTACCTATCTTAGTGTTGCCGCCGTAGCCCTTGCTGTTACCAGTCTCGTTGCCTGCCAGGGTGGCGGTTCCAGCAGTTCCTCCACACCTGCCGGCAAAGACGCTAAAGTTCTTGCCACAGTAAACGGCGCCAAGATCACCAGCGCAGATTTTGACCGTGAGGTCAAGTCACTGCCAGAGTATATCCGCGCTATGGCTGACACACCTCAAGGCAAAAAAGAGATGATTGACACGCTGGTAATGCGTGAGCTGATTTTGCAACAGGCAGCCAAAGACGGCGTTGATAAAAGCAAGGATGTTGAAGAGAAACTTGCCGAGTTGAAGAAACGGATCATCGTTGATACCTACCTTAAAAAGAAGGTGGAATCCGAGTCAAAGGTAAGCGACGACGAGCTGAAGAAATTCTACGAGCAGAATCAGGATAAGTTCAAATCCGGAGAGCAGATCCGTGCCAGCCACATCCTGGTAAAGAATGAGCAGGAAGCTCAGGCCATCCTGGACCAACTGAAAAAGGGTGCAAATTTTGAAGAACTGGCAAAAAGCAAGTCCGTTGATTCCTCCGCTGCCAAAGGCGGCGATCTGGGCTGGTTCGGCAAAGGCAATATGGTTCCGGCCTTTGAGAAGGCTGCTTTCAGCCTTAAAGAAGGACAACTGTCCGGTATTGTCAAGAGCGATTTCGGCTTTCATATCATCAAGCTAACCGGTATACGTGCTGCTGGCACCCGCCCCTTTGACGAAGTTAAGGAACAGATCAAGGCTGCCATCATGCCCCAGAAGCAGCAACAGGTATTTATGAAGCTGAAGGAAGACCTGAAAAAAGGTGCCAAGATCGAACTGACCGACCCCCCTGCTGCTGCACCTGCTCCCGCTGAAAAACCAGCAGCAGCTCCTGCACCGGCTGCAGCTCCCGCTCCAGTGGCTGCGCCTGTTCCTGCTCCTGAAAAGAAATAGCCTCTGTTCACCTGATCCGGGTCGGGTAGCCAGCCGGTTACCCGACCCGCCTTCGAGGGCCCCATGAATTATCTGCGTCTGTCACTGCTTGCATTCCTGTCATCTGCCTTGCTGTTGGGCGGTTGCGCTTCTAAACCTGACATCGTACCTGAAAGCGTTGCAAAACAGCCAGCGCCAACCCTCACCGTGCCAAAGCTGCCACCACTACCGGCGGGCGCCAGTCAGGTGAATGGTATTGCGGCGATTGTCAACGATGACATTATTACCTTTCGTGAAGTTCAGCGTGAGTCGCTTCCGGTTATTCAGGAGGCTCAAAAAAAAGGGATGGTGGATGACAAGGCACGCCATGACCTGCGCCTGATGGTGCTGGATCGGTTGATTGAAAAACTTTTAACCGAACAAAAAGTCAAAGAGCTGGGGATCAAGATTGATGATAGCGAAATCCGCCAGGCCATTGATGATGTCAAGCGCCAGAACAATAATATGTCACAGAGCCAGCTTGAAACTGCCCTGAAAGCCCAGGGCTTCAGCTTTGCCCAGTATGAGAGCCAGATTCGTGAACAGCTGCAGCGGTTGCGTCTGGTAAGTATCGAGGTGCGCTCCAAGATCCATGTCGGCGACAAGGAGGCTGAAGAGTACTACCAGTCCCACCTGAGCAAGTATGCAGAAGACGAGCAGTTCAAGGCCCGCCACATTTTTATCAAGGTTGATGAAAAAGCACCTGCCGATCAGATTCAAAAAGCCATGAACAAGGCATTACAGGTACTGTTTGAGGCACGTCAAGGCAAGGATTTTGCCGAGCTGGCCAAGGAGTACTCGGACGACCCGGCTGCAAAAAAGGATGGTGGTGATCTGGGTACATTCAAGCGGGGGGATATGCTGGTTGACCTTGAAAAGGCCATTCTTCCGCTCAAGACTGGTGAAGTCGGCGAGTTGGTTGTCACACCATCGGGACTGCACATTGTCAAACTTGAAGAGCGCTCTACCGGCAAAGTCAAACCGTTTGAGTCGGTTAAGGCGGACATTATGGAGCTGCTCTATCGTCAGAAACAGGATGAGCGTTTCGGATCCTGGATGAAGGAACTGCGGACAAAAGCAAGTATTGTGATCAAAGACGGCCGCGGATTTATTTGATCCGGCAATCACAAAAACCTCTTAACAAAAAACACCCCTGGTACCGTCAAGGTAGCGGGGGTGTTTTTTTGTTTCTGCTCGATCCGATTTCAGACCCTGTTGCGCAGGTACTTTAAAAACTCTTCCTGGCTCAACTGTTTCTTGCTGACCAGATGAGCAATTTCACGACTCATGGCTGCCTTTTCCCCCTCTTTCAGCTCTTCTTTCAAGAGTACAAAGACCGGCATATTGTGGCTATACGGGAACAGCCGGAACTTTTCAAGTAGCTCAAAGGCTGACATGTCAGGTAACATCAGACTGCTGAAAGCCAGATATTTGGGGTGAAGCGAAACCAGAGCCAGCGCTTCCTTGCCGGTATAGCCCCTGATTACCTCAAACCCCACCGAATCAACCAGCCGGGAGAGTTTTTCTTCTCCTGAACGGGATACTATCAGAGCCTGCAGATCCCATGTTTCAACTTCTTCAGTCAAACCGTACACCGCCAGACGTTCAAACAGGTATGCTTCATCCACCGGCAGGGAGAAAAAACCGGCAACGGGAAAGACTCCGCCCACCTTCCCTGTTTCACTGAGAAATACCGGTAGCACCGGGATATTCCGATAAGCAGGATTTGTTTTTATTGCGAGCAGCAGGCCCCATCCATCCTCAGAGTGCGGGGAGATGTCCAGCACAATACCCAGCGGCCGCTCTGCACTGATCTGATCGATGGCTGCCAGTCGGGTCTGATAACCGGCAGCAGCAAGATAGCCGGAAATAACTCCATCACGTCCCTGGTCAGGTCGGATCCCCATAATCCAGAGTTCAGAGGTCTGCCTTGATTGCTCGTCAGTGGTAGTCATCGCCGTGCCGTCATCCGCTTCTGCATCCGGCCACCCATAGCTGCCATTTGATGTTTCTGCAACTGCCCAAGGCTTTCAAGGTGGAACTGGTACCAGGGATCCCCAAAGCTGCGCATCTTCATCTTGCGTCCGGCCTGCAGATTTTCCAGATTCTCAACAAGGTGTACATCACCCGGAAGCTTTTTGAGCCCTTTTTCAAGCACTGCTATCGCCTTGGCTGTTTCTCCACCCTCCTCCGCCAGGCAGTAGGCGTAGAGGTTCCAGAGCAGAGATTCCTTTGCATTCCACTGCACGGTCTTTTCAAAGGTTTTCTCCATCTTGTCGCGCTTCTGGCGTTTCATGTAGCTGATCGCCAGCATCCCCATGGCAACCCAGTTTTTAAAGAACGATTTTTCAAGATAGGGAAAGGCGTTGGAGAAGTCGCGCCGGATATAGTAGGCCATACCGATCTGGGAGTTAATCTGGTCAGTTACATACAGTTGCCAGGGGCCGTATTTAAGCGCATCCTTCATCTCGCGGATCGCCTTCTCAAAGCGTTGCCCCTGGAGATTCCTGCCGGCCTGCTCAAGAATGACCATCAGCTTTTTGCTGATGTAACGGGAAACAAAAAAGAACGCGACGGAAAAAAACACCAGTCCGATCAACAGGGATCCCCACAAGGGCACATTGAAAACAAATAGCGATACAAGAAGAACAACCACTCCAAGAGCGGCACAAATCAGAATCGAATACATGCAGGAAAACCTCGTTCAGAGAGAATTGGGGGGCAACTATCCATTGCTTCGCTGTGCTGTTTTTTCTGCCTTGGCCACAATCAGACGTCTGCCCGGCTTGAGCGCACTAAACTTCTTCAGGTTGTTCCAGGCGGTCAGCAGCCCTGTGGATATATTAAACCGGCGAGCCAGCGAATACAGAGTATCTCCCTTGCGTACCGTATAGTACTGAACGGAGACCTCTCCGGTTTCTGCCGGTTTGCTACGGCCGTCTTGCACAAAATTTACTGATTGTTTCACCGGCACAATCAGGGTTCGTCCGGCAATCCGGTCCTTGCTCCCCAGCCCATTCAGTTCTGCAAGTTCCCCGCTGGTAGTGCCAAAGCGTTGGGCAAGCTGCTTCAGGTTGTCCTTGCGGCTAGCTGTATAGCGGCTGTAGAGGTTTTTTTCGCTAAAACGCTGATCTTCAGGAATGGCTGCGATCTGCTGTTCAAAACGGGTTTTGGTTCCCTTGGGGATTTTCAGTTCATAATCCGGATAATTAGGAGGGGTACACCAATGCCTCAAGGCAGGATTAAGCTCCTTGATACTCTGGTAAGTGGTACCGGCCAGGCGCGCAACCAGCTCAAGATCGGTTCGTCCCTTTATGGTAACCGTATCATATTCAACCACCGGAACCGTGGCAATTTCAGTAAAACCGTAGCGAGCAGGATCTTTGGCAATAATGGCGGCTGCCAATAGCTTGGGAACATATTCCTTGGTTTCGCGCTTCAGGTAACTTCCCTTGGACAGCTCCCAGAAGTCACTGGTCTCATAGCGGTCAATGGCCCGAAAAATCTTGTTCTCTCCGGCATTATATCCGGCAGCTGCCAGATACCAGTCATTTTTGAACATGCCATAAAGATCCTTGAGATACATGGCTGCAGCCATGGTGGCCTTGACCGGATCCTTGCGTTCATCAACCCACTGATCTATCCGTAACGAGTAGCGGCGTCCGGTGGCAGACATGAACTGCCAGGGGCCAACTGCGTTGGCCCAAGATCGGGCCTGCAGATGAAAGCCGCTTTCAATCATGGCCACATAGACCAGCTCATCCGGCAACCCCTCTTTGCGCAGAATCTCTTTCATCATGGGCAAGTAGCGGGTTGAACGGGAAAGCCAGCTGGCGTAGGTACGGCGACCCTTGGTCTGGAAAAAAGTGATGAAATATTGGACTTTTTCATTCAGTGCCAACGGAACTTCGGAAACAGAATCATCTTCCGGCAGCACAAACTCCGTAAGGGCGGACTGATCATTGTGCAGCTCTTCCAGGGTAAACAGAGCTGCGCCATCCTGCTGCAGCTCTCCGGCTGGAAGTTGAAGCGGGTCACCTGTCAGTTTGCCGCCACTCACAAGATGCGGCTGTATCAGCTCATTCAAAAGTGACTGGGTTGGCTCACCGCAGATTGCTGTTCCAACAGCACTGACCAGCAGAAGTATGACGAGTAACGGAATATTCATAACGTAACGGAGCCTCTCACATAACATTACAAAGGATGCGGCAGTATAGACGTTCCCGGATACAATGTCAAATATGCATAATATATTGATTTTAAACAACAAAAGCGGGTCTGTCATATGACAGGCCCGCTTTTGACGGTCTTTAGTTCGTAGTTCGTCTATTTAAGCGCCAAGTTTTTCCTTTTCCTTCTGAATGGCTTCCCGGCCAGCCTCAATGGCAGAAGACAGAATTGATTTCTTCTCCTTGATGGTTTCCTTGCCTTCTTCAAAGGTCGCCTTAATCTTGTCCTGGGCTTCGCGGGCATATTCCTTGATCTTGTCCACAGCATCGTCAGCCAGATCACCGATCTGATCCCTCATCGCGTTCCCGCTTTTCGGTGCATAGAGAAGAGCCAAACCGGCTCCCAAAGCAGCTCCAGCCAGGAAAGAGACTAATACCGTACTTGCGGCTACTCCGTTGTCATCATGTGCCATGTTCATACTCCTTTCATCTTGCGTTTTAGATAACTTTCCAACAGATATTTACCGGCCACTTTAGCACCGGTTGTCCACATGCCGGCCTGATTCAGCAGACCGGTTACCAAACTTACAGAACGGTTAATTGATGAAATCTGTGTGCCGGTATCGCCAAGAGCAGACATAAACCTTTTGACGTCATCAGTATGTTCCGCCACACCATTCCCGACGGTCTTCAGCTCTGCCAGCACCTGATTCAACTCTTTGATGGTTGGTTTCAGTTCATTGGTCAGCAGGTCAGCCAACGCCGATACAGACTGTGCTGTCTTCCTGGCACTCTGGATTGCAGGGATAAGAACAATAACCAGAACAGCCACTGCAATGGCGGCGATCAAGGCAGCTATGGCACCAAGAGACATCAGCGTACTCCTTTTACAGTTAAAAATTGAAGTGAGTTTCCCCAGTATACCTGATCTGGCCTGTTACGCAAGCAAACCGGTAGAATCGGAAGCATCCAGACACGATTAATTACATTTCTATACCAACACGGGCCGGAACACCGGCCTGATAGTAATGTTTCAGCTCGCGCATCTCGGTCACCAGGTCAGCCCCCTTGATTACCCGTTCATCTGCATTGCGGCCGGTCAAAATCAGCTCGACACGTTCTGGTTTAACCTGCATTAACTCCAGCACCTGATCAACATCAATCAGACCAAAACCGACCGCCCCGTTGATCTCATCGCAGACAAAAAGATCATAGTCACCTGAAAGCATCGCCTCTCGTGCCTGTTGCAGCGCATCCTGAGCCAGACGACGATCCTCACTGATATCTTTGGTATTTACCCAGCCAGGACGACCGGTCTGTATCAGGGTAAAAGCAGGCGCAAGCTTTTCAGCGATTAACTGTTCGCCGTAGGGACCTCCCCCCTTGATAAACTGAAAGAAACAGACCCGTAACCCCCGCCCCAGAGCACGTAAAGAAAGCCCCAGGGCAGCGGTGGTCTTGCCTTTACCGTTTCCGGTATAAATCTGGATACAGCCCCTCTCCAGAGCAGCATGCTGTTTGTTCATAATCTCCGGTACCCCGCCCCTAAATCATATATAATTGCCAAACTATACACATTGAGCAGCAGCGGGGTCAAGGCTGTACTTTCCTGCCTTGCCCAATCAAAAATTGGCGGTATACTGATTAAAACTACTTTTGGGGAGGTATCCATGCAGCTCTCAACCGCCATGCGCACTGCCTGTCGCACTGCCGGAGCCGTTGCTCGCCGGAATGCCTGCTGGCTTCAGGAACAGATGTCCCCCTATTTTTTTCAGGCCATGGCTGATGAGCCGGACGCACTGGGGACACTGGTCCGGGAGATGGCATCACTGCAGAATAACCGCCATCTGATTCTGGCTGATCAGGACAAGCGCCTGATCCTGGCCTGCGTTGATGAACCGGGCTCACTCTTCAACAGCCTGAAACGAGTCGATACAAAAAACATCTCATACGCTATGTTTTCACATTCATACAATCCGATGCCCGGCATGCATCAGGAGCTGGAGGTGCAACGTTTTGAGTTTGATCGCAAAGCAAATCAAGCTATCAGTGGGCATACCGGCATCAAGATTCCGACAAAGCTCAAGCGGGACATACTCAAGGAGCTTGCCCGGTTTGCCTCCGGCATAGAGCGTCGAACAGCTGAAAAGCTTCTAGTCCTTCTCTGGCTGAATAATCCTGAACAGGTCAGAATGTCACCTCCACAACGGACCGCCTGGCTGATCTGGTTGTTCGAGCGGGGCAATGCAAGCGGTGGACTTTTTCTTGACCTGCGCCGCGTTGAACATAACGGAATTGTAGAATCAAGAATCCTTTTCGCGGTTGGCAATCCACCCCAGAATAATTTTCTGCTACAACTGATTGAGGTTTTTAACCGCTTGAATATCGGCATCAGGCGCGCCTATTGCCTGACGATTACCAACGGGATTCATCCCTATTTTTTGGGGACTTTTTTTGTCAGACACCGTGACGGGGAAGAGCTGCTGCCTGATGCGCCCCTGACCAGACAACTGCAGCAAGAGCTTTGTAATACCCAGATCCTGGACAACAATTGCGACAGTTACCGGGATTGGGTCATGGCAGGTGTCATGCCTGGTGATGATGCTGCCCTGGTGAATGCTTTTGTGGCTTTTTGTCACACCAATCTGGCACATAACCAGCCCGACCGTTTTGGTTTGGAGGATATCCAGAGCGCCTTTCATACTCACCCTGAAATGGCAATGCAACTGCTGCGGCTTTTCAAGGTTCGTTTTGATCCGACAACGGAAGACCGCGAAACGGCCTACAACGCACTCCTCAAAGAAACGACAGGTCTGGTACAGGACTACAATACCGGACACCGCTGGCTGGATGAAATCAGGCACGCAATCTACCGCTGCTGCCTGCTGTTTATCAGCCATACCCTGAAGACCAATTTCTTTGTGATTGAAAAACAGGCTCTTGCTTTCAGGCTTGCCCCGGCCTATCTGCGAGAACTGGGAACTGAGTTTACTTCTGACCTGCCGGAAGCCCTGCCATTCAGGGTCACCTTCTTCTTCAGCCGTTTCGGTCATGGTTACCATATCGGTTTTTCAGACATTGCCCGTGGTGGCTGGCGTACTGTAATCGCCCGGAATCAGGATGATGCTATTACCGCAACCAACTCTCTCTTTCGTGAAGTCTATGTGCTGGCCCATACCCAGCACCTGAAGAACAAGGATATTTACGAGGGGGGCTCAAAAATGGTGTTGGCCATGGACGGCTCCGGTCTTGAGCAGGGCAACCAGGAGCAGGAAAACAGCCGCCTCTACAAGCTGCAGTACGGCATCACTAACGCCTTTCTGGATATTTTTATCACAGATAACGGCAGGGTGCGTGATCAGCGGGTGGTTGACTACTATGGCGATGACGAACCGATCGAGCTCGGACCGGACGAGAACATGCACGACGGCATGATTGAGGCGATTGCCGCTCTTTCCCGCAAACGTGGCTACCTGCTGGGAGTGGGAATAATTTCAAGCAAACGGTTCGGCATCAATCACAAGGAATATGGCGTCACCTCAACCGGCGTGATGACCTTTGCAGAAGTTGTAATGGCCGAACAGGGCATCAGTATTTACAGCGATCCGTTCAGCATCAAGCTGACCGGTGGACCAGGTGGTGACGTTGCAGGCAACTGCCTGCGGATCATTCTTGAACGTTGTCCCAAGGCGGCGGTAGTGCTGGTACTGGATGGCACCGCCGCTGCGTATGATCCAAACGGCCTTGACCGGCAGGAACTGACCCGTATTACCCTCCAGCATGACCTGGATGCATTTGACCCGGCGCGACTTTCTTCTGGCGGAAAAATGATCTTCCGTACCGGCAGACGGATGGAGGGATTGCGGGAGCTGCATCGCAGGGTTGAACGCCAGGCTGACAACACCTTGCAGGAAAGCTGGGTAGGTCTGGATGATTTCTACCACGAATATTCCGGCCTGATCTTTCAGATTCATACCGATCTCTTTATCCCGGCCGGTGGACGTCCGGAGACCATTGATGCCGAGAACTGGCAGACATTTTTGAGCCCTGATGGCGTTCCAACGGCACGGGTGATCATAGAAGGAGCGAACTCGTTCATTACCCCGCAAGCACGTCTGCACCTGCAAAAAGCCGGTGTGGTTCTGATGCGGGATGCTTCTGCCAACAAATGCGGCGTCATTTCGTCATCCTACGAGATCATTGCCAATCTGCTGATGACTGAAAAAGAATTTCTGGGCCACAAGGAACGCTATGTTGCTGATGTCCTTGAAATACTTAAAAAGCGTGCTGCTGATGAAGCTCGTCTGATCCTCCGCCGCTGGCGGGAAGCTCATGGCGCTCAGCCGTACACTGATATATCAAACCTGATCAGTCAGAACATTAACAGTTTCTATCACCGGCTGTTCCTGTTTTTTTCATCACGGCCCGAACTCTGCTTGCAAGAGCCCTTCCGGGCAGCCCTGCTGAGGCATCTGCCCCGCATACTGCAGACAGAACCTCTTTTTCGCCGACGTATTGCAACCCTGTCAAAAAAATATCTTGCCGCAATCCTTGCTGCAGAAATTGGAGCATCACTGGTCTATACCAGTAACCGAGATGATGACTTCGAGAATATGGTCAGACGGCATCTCGCACGGGTTACCAGATAAAGCAGATAACTTTTCCTCTTTCACTGAAAAGGTTACCTGTGGTAAAGATTTACTTCAAATATTGCTGGTTCCATTTTCACTTCGTATTTATACATTGAAGGAGAACAGATTATGTCCCGTTCCAACGACAATGCCATCACAACTGCTGTTCTGGCCCTTGCCTCAGGCGCTCTGCTGGGTGCTGTGGCAGCCCTGCTGCTTGCACCCGCCCCTGGCAACGAAACCCGTCGCAAACTGGTTGATCTTCAGGATGGCGCCGGTAAAAAACTGAAGAAATATGCCAGCGAAGCGAAAAACAAGCTTGGCGGTTCCAAAGGAAAAGCTGAAGACCTGCAGTACGATGGCGGTGATGCCTGGATTTAGGCTGCTGCCGAAACCGTTATCTTCGTTGAACAGCTCTTTTCAACAACAACGGCCCTGCCTCCAGAAGGAGACAGGGCCGTTGTTGTAAACACTCACTAATCTGAGACTACTGCTTGGCAGGCTCTTTCTTGGCGGGAGCCTTTTTCTTCGCCACCTTCTTCTTGGCAGGAGCGGCTTTATGCTCCGAAGCCAGCACTTCCTTGAAGCTGGGGTTCTCTTCAAATATGGCATGGATGCGACGGTTCTGCTGACGACCCTCTGCAGTCTTGTTGTCTGCAATCGGCTGGTCAGGACCGTATCCCTTGGCAGCAAGACGGCTCTTGTCTATCTTGAATTTTTTGATGATATAGTTACTCACCGAGTCGGCACGACGCTGGGAGAGCTTCATGTTCATGGCGTGGCCACCAACGGTGTCGGTATGTCCTTCGATGACGCCCCTGAGATTCTTCTCGCTGTTCAGAACGTCGCCAACTTTTTTGAGTTCAGCATGGTACTTTTTCTTGATATCCGACTTGCCGGTATCAAACAGGATATCAAGGTTCAGCTTGGTGCCGGCAGCCGTTGCCTTTGCTGCAACAACTTCCTTAACCGGCTCAGTCAGCTCAACACCGGCGGTGCTGACTGACTTTCCGCCTTCACCGCTACAGGTGAGGGTATATGTGGTATTGGCTGCAGGAGTAATAACTTTGGAACCGGCGGGAGCCACCGGACCGATACCCGGTTGAATGTCGCAGCCGGCAGCATTGGTGGAGGACCAGGTCAGGGTGGACGTCTTACCTCTTTCCAACACTGAAGGATTGGTATTCAATGCCGTTGTGGGGGCAGGTGGCACGACCACTACCGGCGCTGCCTTGGGAGCTGCAACCTCAATTACCGGCGCTGGTGCAGGCTTTGGCGCCAGAAAAGGAATATAAAAGCCCAGGGTATACTCAACATTGGTGTAGTACCGGTCAAACTTGTAGTTGATGCCGCGCACATCAGCGCGGAGCGCAAGATTGTCCGTCATGAAATATTTGACACCGACACCATAGTCAAAAGCGAGTTTGTTACCCCCCCCCTGACTGGCGGTTACCCCACCGACACCAACGGCCAGATACGGTACCAGATCATTTTTGGGGAACATATGATAGAGCAGCTCGCCGCCGTAGCGATAAAAATCAATGGCTTTCGTACCACTGTTCCCCTTGGCGTGGGTGTAATCAATCAGAGCCTCAACTCCGATCCGCTCGGTGAAGTTGTATCCGGCCCGGCCGCCAAGCACAACACTGGTGTCTTTATGCTGCTTGCTCTCAAAGGTATATCCACCAACCACCGGTGAAAGGGAAAAAGCCCCCTCCTGGTTTGCGGCCATGACTGTCTGGCTCAGTCCCATCAGCAGCAGTGCTGCAATAATTCCTGTTTTACGCATGTTCTACTCTCCTTTCGTGTTTCTGTAAGCAACTCATTAAAAGATAATAAGAGTCTTTTAGCATATTCATCCTGTTTCTTGCCACTTTTTTTTCCCCTGACAAAAAGCGGTGTCAGTCTTGCTTTCAAAGAATCAGACAGTGTATGATGCCAACGCGTTTTCTAAACGACATGACTATTCGGAGATTCATTTATGTTCAGAGCAAGACGTATCCGTGGCAAAGAGATCTTCCGTCGCATGGTACGAGAAACATCCCTCTCGGTTAATGATCTGATCTATCCGATGTTCTCGGCCTTTGGAACCGGCATTCGCAAGGAAGTATCCTCTATGCCGGGCATCTGCCAGCAATCCATTGAATATATTGTTGCCGAGGCATCAGAAGTCCATCAGCTCGGCATCCCTGCCGTTATTCTGTTCGGGATTCCCGAAACCAAAGATGCGGTTGGTAGCGACGCCTATGCCGAGCACGGTATCAT